>DATCJD010000336.1:0-3938 GCA_036507435.1 Bacteroidota bacterium | reverse complement strand
GATTCGCTCGACCCGTCCCGAAAGGACAGCATTGACCTTCCGATTTCAATCAAACCATTTGCAGGGTCGGTTGCGATAAGCGACCTTGAGTTGTGTTCTGAGATAAAGGCTTCTCAAGAAAGATCGAACGCGTTCTTTAAGAATTCGTTGGAGGTTTTGCCGAATGCCTCGCTCGTGTACGGCGTCACAGGATATCCTGTCGTGTTCCATTATGTCGAACTGTACAACCTTGATATGGCGAAGAGATATTCCGTTCGAACCCGGCTTATGGATCAGTCTGAAAAAACCGTCCGCGACCTTGCCCGCCAGCGAACGTTCGGGGTGGCCAATGCAGTCGATGTTGGAACGGTCAATATTACATCATTGCCATCCGGGAAGTATCAATTTCTTCTTTCTGTCTCTGAGGACGGCGGCAGTGAGCTTGCGCAGGTGCAGAAAACATTTTATATCTACAACCCGCACATCCAAGCCCCTACGATGAACCTTGCCGCGATCAAAGCGAGTGAACTTTCCGGGCTGTCTGCAGATGAGCTTGCAGAGGAGTTTCGCCAGGCTCAATATGTTGCCTCCGATGAGGATCTCTCGACGTTTTCGAAAATTACCAACACGGATGGCATGCGAGAATTTCTCGCAAAATTCTGGGTAGAAGTCGAAAACGGCAAACCCGGCAGAATAGCCGTACGTCGTTCGGATTATTTTCGCAGAGTGAGTGTTGCGAACCAACGATATACCCGGCAGGGGCGCGCGGGATGGATTACAGACCGCGGCAGAGTCTATATTTTGTACGGCGACCCGGATGAAATGGAGCGAGTACCGAGTCAGAATAATGCCAAGCCCCATGAGATTTGGCATTATTATCAAGTAGAGAATGGTGTTCAATTTGTGTTTGTTGACCGGAGCGGATTCAGTGAGTACGTCTTGGTACATTCAACCAAACGGGGTGAACTTCGGGACGATGGGTGGCAAAGTTTTTTGCAGTAACGGTAGTTGTTTTTTATCTGAGCGGCACCGGGTACCCGGCGCCGGCTTCGTTACATTCTGAACAGGATACTTTGCTCAGTGAAGAGTATTCTTTCGGGTCGTTTCGGCGTGCGACACGTCTCGCATTCAACACGCAGGGGTGGTTGTACGTGGCAGATGCAGGGGAGAATGCAGTACTGTTATTTACTTCTCCCCGTGAGAAGCCTACAAAAGCCGGAGGATACGGCTGGGGCGCTTCGTCGTTTGATGGGCCCTCGGGAATCACAACGGACGGGTTAACACTTTATATTTCCGACTACAACAACCACCGTATCCAGCGTTTCGACCGCCATCTCAATTTTCTCTCATCCTTTTCCACACGCGACACGAGTTTCGTGTCCGCCCGTTTCGGGTTCCCCAGTGGAATAGCGCTTTCCCGGCTGGGCGATTTGTTCGTTCTCGATTCTGAAAATTCCCGCATACTGAAATTTACCCGTTCACTCCAGTTCGAACGGTCGTTCGGCGGCTTGGAGACTGAACGCGGCAGTCTGCGAAATCCCTCGAAGCTTCTCATGACGTCGCAGGACCGTATTGTTGTCCTCGACGAAGACCGACTTCTTGAGTTTGACTATTTTGGAAGCTTTATCCGTTCATTCGGTGAAGGCGTTCTTGAAAAGCCGACAGCTTTTGCCGTTGATGCAAACGGACTGGTGGTGGTTTCCGAGAACACGTTGTACTGGTTTTCGTTCAACGGTGTGCTGACACACACCGTGCCCCTTTCACAAATCGTCTCGAGTGAACCGCTCATCCGATTACAAGATGTCGCTCTCAATGGTGATAGACTGTATCTTCTCTTGGAGCATAGGGTGGTCGTTGTGAAAATGTCCTCCTCTCGGTAGGGATTCATTCCGCGACTCCTGTTACCAAGCCTTTTTTCGGTCAGGACGTGAGTCCTGACCGCACAAACTGAGTCACTGCTCAATACTACTTGACATTGAGAAACGTTTCCCCTAATTTTTGCCTGATTCTCACATCACCCGGCATATTATAATAAAATGAGGAGGGATTGTTATGGCATCTCGAAGTATCAATAAGGTCATCTTAATCGGTAATTTGGGAAAAGACCCCGAGTTACGCTACACAAGCAGTGGTGTTGCGGTCGCGACGTTCAGCATCGCGACGAACGAACAGTGGAAAGACCCGGACGGCAACCCGCAGGAAAAAACGGAATGGCATAATATCGTCGCATGGCGCAAGCTGGCGGAAATTTGCGGCGAGTATCTTAAAAAGGGCGGCAAGATTTACCTTGAGGGCCGCCTGCAATATCGCACGTATGACGATAAAAATGGCGTGAAAAGATATGTGACCGAGATTGTCATGGACCAACTGGTGATGCTGGATAGCCGCGGAGGCGGACAGACCACGGCGGGCATGGACCAAGCCGCTCCACCTCAACAGGAAGGCGCCGGCGAAAAATCCGACGACCTGCCATTCTAACTACACAACCGAACTTCAACTTACCGGAAGGCGGCGACGTTCTCGTCGCCTTCATGTTCTGAGAGGCTTATGACTCGATTCTCAAAATACCTGAGCGTGGCAGTTGTAGTATTGTTCGTGTGCTCGCAAGGTTTGGTTGCAACTGCCGGCTCGAACAACCCCGTTAAAGCACGGAAGGGAATGGTCGTTTCTTCTCACGTGCTGGCTTCTCGAGTTGGGGTTGAAGTGCTCAAGAACGGCGGCAACGCTGTCGATGCCGCGGTGGCGACCGGACTTGCTCTCGCCGTTGTTCTCCCCGGCGCAGGAAATATCGGGGGCGGCGGGTTCATGATTGTGTATTCGAAAGACGGGTCAGTGACGTCGTTTGATTTCCGTGAAAAGGCTCCATCCGCCGCTCACCCTCGGATGTATGTCGATGCAGAAGGAAATTATTTACGGGATATCAACCACGACGGGTATCTCGCAGTCGGTGTTCCGGGTACGGTTGCGGGCTTCGATTTGGCGTTGAAAAAATTTGGAACGAAATCATGGAAAGAGCTTGCTGAGCCCGCTGTCCGGCTTGCCGAAAAAGGTTTTGCGGTCACGTGGGACCTCGCGGAGGATCTCCAATCAACCAAAAAAGATTTCATGCAATATCCAGCTTCTGTCAAGTCCTTTTTTAAGAGAGACACGCTCACGTACGAAGCGGACGACATCTGGAAACAGCCCGACCTTGCGAAAACACTAAAACGCATCCAGCGTTCCGGACGCGACGGATTTTACAAAGGCGAAACGGCAAAGCTCATCGCCGCCGACATGAAGAAGAACGGCGGGTTGATTACCGAGGCTGACCTTGCGGCGTACGAAGCAAAAGAGCGCATGCCTTTGCGCGGCACATACAGAGGATACGATATTTATTCCATGCCGCCGCCTAGTTCCGGCGGTACGGCAATAATTGAAATGCTGAATATCCTCGAAGGATTCGACCTGAAATCCTACGGACACAATTCTGCGCAGTATCTGCACTTGCTCACGGAAGCGATGCGCAACGCGTTTGCCGACCGCGCACGGCACCTCGGCGACCCGGATTTTAATCCGAACATGCCCGTTGACCGGCTGACGTCGAAAGAGTATGCCGAAGACATCCGCCGAACGATCAGCCTGAACCAAGCCTCTGTAATAGATATTCCCAGCGTTGCGGAAGCGTACGAAAGCGATGAGACAACCCACTATTCCGTTGTGGACGCAGAGGGCAATGCGGTGGTTGTGACGTACACGCTCGAATACTGGTTCGGCACTCGCATTGTCGCAGAGGGTTTGGGCTTCCTCTATAATAATGAGATGGGAGACTTTAACCCGGTTCCCGGACTTACAGATACCACAGGGAAAATCGGCACACCGCCCAACATTGTTGCACCGGGCAAGCGAATGCTCTCCAGCATGACTCCTACGATTGTCGCAAAAGACGGGAAACCGTGGCTTCTCATCGGGTCGCCGGGCGG
>DATCJD010000335.1:0-6846 GCA_036507435.1 Bacteroidota bacterium | reverse complement strand
GGGTTATCACTGCTTGGAGCATTGACCTATGCGGAATTGGGGTCGATGTTCCCTCAAGCGGGCGGTCTCTATGTGTACCTCCGGGAAGCATTTGGGAAATTTCCCGCATTTCTCTACGGCTGGTCGATGTTTTTTGTGATATCGAGCGGGGCTGTCGCCACTCTTGCTGTGGCGTTCTCGTCGTATTTGACGCAACTTATTCCGCTTGATATGGTCATGGCGCGCATAGTTTCCGTACTCATGATTATAGTTGTAGCGGTTGTGAATGTTCGCGGTGTGCGCGTGAGCGCGATCATGCAGAATTGGACGACTGGAATAAAAGTCGGTGCGATTCTCATAATGGGAACTTTGTTAATCGTGCTGGGGAAAGGTTCGGGGGATTCTGGCTCACTATCTACGGAGATAGGAGAAGTTAATATTTTTTCGGGAATTGCTTTGGCGATGGTGGGTGTTCTTTGGGCATACGAAGGGTGGCACTACGTTACATTTTCAACAGGTGAGACAATAGACCCGCAACGCACGTTTGCGCGGGCAATCACTGTCGGCACTCTCGCCCTTATCGGCATTTACTTGTTCGCGAATATTGCCTATCTCGTTGCTCTGGGTCCAGCAACAGCTTCCCAGTCTGAACGGATTGCGGCAGAAGCTGTTTCGACCGTGATCGGCCCCGCCGCCGGGAATCTCATTGCTGTGGCTATTCTTATTTCTATGTTCAGCGCGGCAAACGGCATCATGCTCACGGCAACGCGTGCATATTTTGCAATGGCGCAAGACGGTATATTTTTTAAGAAACTTGGTGAAGTCCACCCCCGCTTTAAGACCCCGGCATTCGCCGTCGTCTGGAGTTCAGTTTGGGCGATACTGCTTGCCGCCACCGGGACATTCGAGCAGTTGTTCACGTATGTCGTTTTTGCCGGATGGCTGTTTTATGCGCTTGGCGCGGCGAGTGTTGTCATATTGCGAAGAACGATGCCGGACGCTCAGCGTGGCTTCCGAGTTCCTCTGTATCCGTTCACGCCTATCCTGTTTATACTAGCTTCTTCAGCAATAGTGCTCAATACTCTTATCTCTCAGCCGGAGAGAGGCTTTGTCGGGTTGGGGATTATCCTGTTGGGAACGCCGGTTTATTTTTTCTGGTTGAAAAAATCTTCTTCGGCAAGTTAATTGAGGTAGTGGTGCATTTTGAAAAAGGCCTGGCGGTCACGACCATTCCGTGACCAAATTCGGTGCAGTCACGGTGTGGACCGTGACTGCCAAGTCAACGCGACCCACCACCTTCATTGATTCTTGATGGAAAAATCCCGATTCTCATGGTATTCGAAATGCGGGATTTGTTATTTTTCACACACTCATAGCATTTTAGAATAAGGTAAACAAAACTTATGAGCACTCCCCTGACATCACAAGAAATATCCGAACTAACTGCAAGATACACATACGGCACCTGGCGGTTTCAAAAAAATTGGAAGCCGCTCCATATTACTGATGCAGAGGGTTGTTATTTCATAGATGGAAACGGAAAGAAGTATCTCGATTTTTCCGCTCAGTTGATGTGCGTCAACCTGGGGCATAAGAATAAAGCAGTAATAGAAGCCATCGAACAGCAGGCTCGAAAGCTCCCGTTTATTGCCCCGGGCTTTGCGACCGATGTGCGCGCTGAAGTCAGCAAGGCACTCCTTGAAGTGTTGCCCAAAGGGCTTGAGAAATTTTTCTTTACGACTTCAGGCACGGAGGCGAATGAAGCGGCGTTCAAGATTGCGCGCATGGTAACGGGCAAGACCAAAATCATTGCCCGTTATCGCTCCTATCACGGTTCGACGATGGGTTCGATTGCCGCAACAGGCGACCCCCGGCGTTGGGCGATGGAACCGGCAGGAAAAATTCCCGGCGTGATTTTCGGGCCCGAAGTCAACTGTTACGACTGTCCTATTGGGCATACCTATCCCGAATGCGACGTTGCGTGTGCTGATTATCTTGGGCATATGATTGTGAACGAGAGTGATGTCGCCGCTGTGATCCTTGAACCCGTCGTAGGGACGAATGGCGTTTTGGTGCCGCCGAAAGAATACATGCCGCGTCTTCGTAAGATTTGCGATGAGCACAATGTTCTGCTCATCGCCGACGAGGTGATGAGCGGGTGGGGGCGCACGGGAAAATGGTTCGCCGTCGACCACTGGGATGTCAAGCCGGATATTCTCGTGACCGCAAAAGGGATTACAACGGCATATATGCCGTTGGGCTTGTGCGCGACTTCGGCGAAAATTGCATCGTACTTCGATGACCATTTCTTTTCTCATGGACACACGTATGAAGCGCACCCGCTTACGCTTGCTCCGGCACTCGCCGCTATCAGTGAGATGAAGCGACTCGGTTTAGTTGAACGCTCTGCCGAATTAGGCGACTATATGGGCAAGAAACTCAACGAACTGAAGACAAAACACCCTTCGATCGGAGATGTGCGCGGGTTAGGATTATTCTGGGGCGTAGAGTTGGTGAAAAACCGGAAGACAAAAAAATATTTTAACACAATGTCGGACAAAGTAAACGGCGTGCCAACGATGGTAGATAAAATTGGCGCTGAACTGATGAAGAACGGCGTTTTCCTAGTCTCATGGGTAAGCCATTTTGTTCTCGCGCCACCGCTCATTATCACGAAAGACGAAATTGATTTCGGCATTCAAGCGTTAGATAATGCTCTTGTGATGGCAGATAATGAAGTAGAAGTTTGACCTTCCATGATGAGTGCACCGACTCCGCTACAACCAATTGCCGCTGAGCCGCCAAGCCGCGGCAAACTCCTCTCTACGCTCATCCTTGAGCTTCTGTTTTATTCGTTCTTGACCTACGTATTCTTCTACGCGGCAGACTATTTGTGGGACCATAGGGTTGAACGGAGCTTCTTCGCCGGAACAGCATATTTTATTTTTGACACATTTCTGCTCTATATGCATGAAGGCGGGCATTTTTTGTTCAGCTTTTTCGGCAGGACGCTCATGATACTCGGCGGCTCATTCTGGGAGGTGATGCTTCCATTCTTAGTGTTCGTGTTTGCCTTGCGCGATAGGTCGCGCATCGCTCCGTTTCCGCTTTTCTATTCCGGACTTGGATTGTTGCGTGTGAGTTTGTATGTGCGGGATGCGCCGTATCGAAAACTTCCGCTCCTCGGAGGGGACAAAAGTCGGCACGACTGGTGGAATTTGCTACGGCAATGGGATATGCTTTACGAAGCTGAAACAATCGCTACTGTCATGTACGTCATTGCTACTCTCATGTGCGTGGGCGCTTTGGCGGCGGGGTTTTATCTTGCCACGAGAGCATTTTACAAACCGAAGATTGCTGTCAGTGGAAATATCCAAACATCCCTCCAAAAACTAATAGCGAAAAATAGGAAGGAAACATTCAAAGGGGATTAATTGGATTACTATGTAGGAGCCTGAACGGTTAATTTAGCTAAATATCGCTTTTTTCTCTGTGTCCGGGTACGATAAGGAATTTTTCCGGACTTGAGCAGGCTCACAGCGTTTGAAGCAATATTCTTGAACACTCCATCTCGCTTATTACAGTTCGATCTCCTCCCCAATCGCATGTCAGGAGCTATGGAACAGTCTGTCCGTATTTTGATTTTGGAAGACAACCAGCTTGACGTCCAGCTGATGCAACGTGAATTGCAGAAGGCGCGGCTTTCGTTCTTGACCGTACGTGTCGAGACGCTTGAAGAATTTACACAGCAGTTGGAGTTATTTCTCCCCGACCTCATTCTCGCCGATTATCATCTTCCTACTATGACAGGTGAAGAAGCGCTTGTCGTCGCGCGCCAGCATGACGCAGACCTTCCTTTTATTTTTGTTACGGGAACAATCGGTGAAGAACTCGCGATCGAAACGTTGAAGAAGGGCGCAACGGATTATGTGATGAAGGAAAACCTCAAGCGTCTTGGTCCAGCAGTCACAAGAGCGTTACACGAGTCTCACGAACGAAAAGCCCACCTCCGAACCGAGCTTGCGTATAAAGACACCATGAACCGGTACCGCGAGATTGTGGAAAATGCCTCCGATATTATTTTTACGATGGATTACAAAGGCTATTTTTTACACGTGAACCAAGCCGGCTTGAAGTCGTGCGGGTACAGCATCGGTGAAATGTGGAAGACGAAGTATCTTGACCTGATACTTCCTGAGCATCGTGACCGTGTGAAACGGCACTACATGCGCCAATTTCTTTCGAAAGAACCCGTATCGTACGTTGAGTATCCCATACAAACAAAATTCGGAAAAGTGTTATGGTATGCTCAACATGCTGTCCCCGTGCTTGATGGCGAAACGACAGTAGGCTTCCATGTGATTTGCCGCGATGTTACCGAGCGGAAACGCGAGGATGAATCTATTGAGCTTAGGCTTTCTGCCCTGAAAGGTCTCCCGACAGCAATTGTTGCGATTGATATGAAGGGGGATATTATTTTCCTCAACGAGCGTGTAGAAGCGCTTTTGCTTTGGAAGGACGAAGAGCTACGCGGTAAGAATTTGGTTGAAACCGTAATATCAAAAAAGGAGCAGGGGCGAGTCTCTGAACTGTTAGAGGAGACTAAGCCTATCCAGTTTGAGGCTAAACGCAAAGATGGTAGTATCGTTGCCGTTTCTGTTGAACATTCGGCGCTCTTAGACGCCAACGGCATACAAAAAGGGTATATCGGAGTGTGGAAAGCAGTATCATGACAGCTGGTCAAAACTTGATTTCATCGCTGAGGTTGACATTTTTTGCTTCTTTTGATATATTATGAGTGGTCGCAATCGCTACTACTCGAGGGGATTATGTTGCAACGGACGAAGAGAAGCAAACAGCGTGAAAAAGTTTTTCAAGTGTTAAAGCGAACTCGTTCTCACCCTACTGCAGAGTGGGTGCATGAGAGGGTGCGGGAACAAATACCGCATGTCTCGCTCGGCACTGTGTATAGAAATTTACACGTGTTGAAAGAACAGGGGAAAATTCTCGAACTCGATTTCGGCGAAGGGTTTAGCCGTTACGATGCATTCGTCGAGCCGCACTATCATTTCGTGTGCGAGACTTGCGGAACAGTTGCAGACCTCGAAGTGCCGCCGCAGAATGACCTTCATGACCGTATGCGTCACTCAGTGCGGGGCAGTATTCACTCGCACCGACTCGATTTTTTTGGTTTGTGTTCCGCCTGTCTTGAAAAAGCAGAACCTGCCTAATTCCGTTTCTCTTGTTGTTACTTCTGCTTCTCTTTAGCGAGTATCCACTTTACTCAAATCAATTCATTCCAAATAAGGAGTCAAGAAATGTCAGTTGAAATCGGCACGAAAGCCCCTGATTTTACCTTGTATGACGGTGACAAAAAAACGAGGTCTCTTCAAGAGTTCAAAGGAAAGAAAACAGTATTGGCATTCTTCCCCGGTGCATTTACCGGTGTGTGCACCAAAGAAATGTGCACCTTCCGTGACTCGCTCTCAAACATGAACGACCTGAATGCAAACGTTGTCGGCATCTGTGTAGACGCACCAGCCTCGATCAAAGCGTTTACAACCGCGAACAATTTACAATTTCCGATCTTGAGCGATTATTCACGCTCGGCAATCAAACAGTACGATATTGTGCACGAGGGTTTTGGCGGGCTTCCCAGTTACTCCGCCGCCTACCGCTCTGTATTCGTTCTTGATAAAGACGGAGTGGTGCGCTATAAGTGGGTCACCAAAGATCCCTCCGTCGAGCCGAATTACGACGAAATCACAAAGGCGCTTTCGGCCATTCACTAAAGAGCAGTACGGAATTTGCGGGAATTTCCACCCATAGCTCCCGTTTCTGACTCATACAAGCCTCGTTTGTTAAGCGAGGCTTGTAGTGTTTCCGTAGTTTCCTTCCTTACCCGCGCTTCAAGAAGGAGAGTCGTCGCTTCATGTTAACAACAGGCGATATCGCCCCAGATTTTTCACTTCCGTCAGGAGAGGGGGATGTTGTGCGGCTTAAGGATTACAGAGGCACGAGGGTGGTTCTTTTCTTTTATCCTGACGATGACACGCCGACTTGCACAGACCAAGCGTGTGCCTTCCGTGATAATCTTACAGTATTGAAAAAGCAGGGCGCAGTTGTCTTGGGGGTGAGTCCCGACCCGGTTGAATCGCACCGTAAATTTGCGCGCAAATACGGATTGATCTACCCGTTGTTGAGTGACGAGTCAAAAGTCGTCCATAAGCAATACGGAGTGTGGAAAAAAAAGAAATTGTTCGGCAGGGAATATATGGGTGTTATTCGAACTACCTTTGTGATTGATGATAAAGGATACATACGGCATATTTTTTCTCGTGTCAGAATAAAGAAACATGTGGAACAAATCCTCGCAGTATTGAGCAATATGAACGGCATAGAAAGCAAGTGAACATGGTATACGTCACACGCAGAGCGACATTCAGCGCATCACACAGGTTATATAATCCGGAATTTTCCGATGCAAAGAATTTCGAGATTTTTGATAAATGTGCGAACCCGAACGGGCACGGGCATAATTATGTGTTGGAAGTAACCGTCGGCGGCGCGCCTCAGGGAGATACCGGGTATGTCATTGACCTTTCAAAGTTGAAGCAAATAATGAAAACGGAGATATTGGATAAGGTTGACCACAAACACTTGAACCATGATGTGCCCTTCATGCAAGGCATTATTCCCACCGCGGAAAATATCGCTAAAGCGTTTTGGAGCATTCTTGAACGAAAAATAACCGAAGGCAAGCTTATCTCGGTCCGGTTGCAGGAAACGGAAAATAATTCTGTAGAATATCGAGGGGAGGCATAATGCATAAAACAGCCGTCAATTTAGAAATGGAACCAACTATCA
>DATCJD010000334.1:0-6005 GCA_036507435.1 Bacteroidota bacterium | reverse complement strand
ATTATCATCGCAGGCTTGCACGGTGAGGACGCTGTTCAGCTCGTAGTCACCGGGCTTTAGTTTTTCGGAAAGTCGAAGCGAGAGAAAAATCGGTACGGTATTTTCGTATACATTAAGCGGCTGTTCCGAGAAGGAAAATTGCATGTCCTTGCCGCGCGGGTAGGTGATATCGGTAAGAATCACGCCTTCCATCGGTTTGATTTCCAGTGCGGTTCCGATGAGGTATTCTTCCGAGGGCGTGTGGGAATTCACGTGCCACCCTTCTGCAATCGTCAGCATTACTGCCGCCTTGACGGTTGAGCCGGGGGTTGCACGATCTTTAGCTACTTTTGATTCGAGTTGGATCTTGCTCGCAGTTCCGGAACCTCCGAATTGCGCTGCAGAAACTGAAAATCCGAATGTGAGCAAGAGTACAAGAAAAGGAGAGTATCTCATGTATGAACAGGGAATAAAAAGAAGAAGATGCTTACGGCAGAAGTTGTTTCAAACTGTTTTCCAATACTTCTTTCTGAAGGAGTCCGACGCGCTTTCCCACAATATACCCTTCTTTATCAACCAGAAAACTGGTTGGGATGGCGTCAATGCCGCCGTAAGCGACCGTCAGAGGACCGTCTCCAATCACGATGGGGTAATTTATTTTTATTTTTTGCATGTAGGGTTTCACAACTTCCCAGCCTTCGCCATCCAACGCGATGCCGACTATCTCAAACCCCTTCGACTTGTAGGCGGAGTACACTTCCATGAAGTCCGGAATTTCCGCTTTGCAGGGTCCGCACCACGTCGCCCAAAAATTGACGAGCACCACCTTGCCCTTAAGTTTCGAGAGTTGAATAGTCTTGCCGTCGGACGTCTTCAGCGTAAAGTCCGGCGCTTTGGCCTTTTGCTGGGTCTGTGGCGGAGTATTGAATAACAGGAGAAAACTTAGCACAACGCTGGTCAACATTAAGGCTCTCTTTCTTTAGCGGGCTTCTCAGAAGTAAAACATGTTATTATATATAACAATATTTTGGGAAAAGGGTTTCCCGAATCATAGGGGGTTGTTAAGACGGCTTGTATATATAGATAGCGTTCTCTTCGCAGGTAAAAATGCCAATAAAAAGGCTGCGCGACCGTCTGGCGACAGTGCAAATCGATCCACCATCGAGTTTGCGGAAGAATCCCACGCAGCCATTCTCAATATATTATTTAATTGGAAAGGGAACAACTACCGCCACGAAATTAAGATGACTGCCATCACTCCGATATTCACAAGCTGGTAGACAGCATTAATAATGAAGAGCTTCATGGATTTACCGCCCCAGAGTTTTTCGCCATAGAGTACCGGCACCATGAACCCAAGCCAGTTCCAAAACGCGCCCTGCAAGCCCAACGAGATGCTCGGCTCTTCACCCATCGCTTTGATGAACGCGAACGTCGTGTGCGCTAACACGAACGCCATCACCAATGCGCCGACAAACTGCTGGGGATATGCCGAGGCGGCTTGTTTTTTCATCGCCGCCGTTTGCTCGGCGGTCAAATTCTCCCAGCCCATCTCTTTCGACCACGCTTTCCCGAACAGCGGTCCGTACCACACACCCCCGAGCACCATCGCCGCAATACCGCATCCCAACACCGCAAGATAATTAATTTCGATCATACCGATGTCCTCCTTGCTGTTTGATTAGACATGTGAGAATATATTTTGTTACGCGGTAAAATGCAAACAATGAAAGTGCCTGCTTTCAGATATGTAATCGCTCAATCGCTGTTGCTACATCACTCGCAAATCGGCTGTCGGCAGAAATTTTGGAGCGCGTCGGTGCTTGGTCGCCTGCTCGAACGCGTACGCGAGGCGAATGAGCTTCGGCTCCGTCCATGCTTTGCCGAAGAAGGAAATCCCGACCGGCATCCCGAAGATAAATCCCGCTGGGAGAGGGATATTTGGATAACCCGCAACGGCGGCCGCTGAGGAACTCCCGCCGCCGAAATGGTCGCCACAGACGTGGTCGGTCAACCACGCAGGTCCACCCGTCGGTCCGATGATTGCGTCGAGCTTGTGTTCATCCATCACCGCGTCGATGCCTTCGGTACCCGCAAGGCGGTGATTTTTTTCTACCGCTTCGAAGTACGCTTTCTCTGTCAGGGGTCCCTTTTCTTCCGCGCGGATGAATGTTTCCTGTCCGAAGTACGGCATTTCCTTGTCCCGGTTTTGCTCGTTGAACTCGATGAGTTGTTTCAACGTGCGGTAAGGCACTTCAGGATTGAGCTTGGCGAGGTACGCGTTCAAATCAGCTTTGAACTCATAGAGCAGGACTTCAAACTCCGAACTCCGGAATTGTCCGTGTGTCGGCAGGTCTGCCGGGTCGACAATGGTTGCGCCGAGTTTTTTCATTACGTCGATGGCGTCGTTCATGATAGTATCGACTCCCGGATTGAAGCCGAAGAATTTTCGTCCCACGCCGATGCGCGCGCCTTTCAGCCCGTTCGGGTCTAAGAATTGCGTGTAATCTGTAAACGACTTTCCTGTGCTTGTGTTTGTAGCGTCGTCGTTTTTATCCACCCCGGTCAGCGCGCCGAGGAGGATCGCTGCGTCCGTTACCGTGCGCGCCATCGGTCCAGCCGTGTCCTGACTGTGTGCAATCGGGATGATGCCCGAACGGCTCACGAGTCCGACCGTGGGCTTAATGCCGACGATGCCGTTTGAAGACGACGGGCACACAATAGAGCCGTCGGTTTCCGTGCCAATGGAAGCGGCGCAGAGGTTCGCAGAAGCCGCCGCGCCGGAACCTGAACTTGACCCGCACGGATTGCGGTCGAGCGCGTACGGGTTCTTTGTTTGTCCGCCGCGCCCGCTCCACCCGCTACTGGAACGCGACGAGCGGAAATTTGCCCATTCGCTGAGATTCGTTTTGCCGAGAATAATTGCTCCCGCCGCGCGGAGTCGGGCGGCGACGAAGGAATCCTGTGCAGGTTTTGATGCAACCAGCGCCAGCGAGCCGGCGGTTGTTTTCATCTTATCGGCTGTATCTATATTGTCTTTAATAAGGACGGGGATGCCGTGCAGTGGTCCGCGTGCGCCTTTTGCTTTGCGCTCCTGGTCGAGGGCGTTGGCAATGGCGAGTGCATCGGGATTTGTTTCGATCACGGCATTGACGGCTGGACCTTTCTTGTCGATGTCGGCGATACGCGCGAGGTAATGTTCCGTCAGCGCACGCGCAGTTGTTGTTCCGCTCTTCATCATGTCCTGGAGCTGGAGAATCGTCGCTTCTTCCAGTTCAAACGGCGGCGGCGCAGAATGTGCGCTGGCTCTCGCGTCTGACGTGCCGTGCATCACGAGCGCAATGCCTCCCAGTACGCCGGTTTGGAGAAATTCTCTTCTTCCTACAGTCGGTTTGTTATCGCGAGTCGACATGGTGGTCTTCCTCCGGAAATGATTGTCTTTGAATGTGAAAAGCAACTTGTACGTCTATGATAGCAACTGAAGTTTTGAAACGCAAAAGATTTATAGAGACAATTTTTTCAACCGAAAACTCGTTACCCGCGACTCGGACTCTCATTGCATTTCCCTCTAAATATCGGTATTATGCCGCTTGTTCCATGACAAAAAAATTCGTTATCGGCATAGACGGCGGGGGGACAAAAACGACCGTCGTGCTTGCGGACTTACAGGGGAATGTACTGGCTGAAGAGACCGCCGGGGCTTCGAACTTCTTAATCATCGGGGTGGAAAAAGCCGCGGAGGTGCTCTACGCCGCCGCCGACGCCTGTTGCCGGAAAGCGGGATTATCGTTCGACCATGTAGAGGCACTCGCCGCCGGGTTGACCGGTGCTGGCCGTGCTTCCGACCAACAGCGTATGCACGACGGGCTTGAGCACTACGCGAAAGCTCAGGGTTCGTCTCTTAACAATGTCATTATTGAGAGCGATGCTCGAGTGGCTCTGGAAGCCGCCTTCAAAGGCGCGGCGGGGATGATTCTCATTTGTGGGACCGGTTCAATCGCGCTGGGAAAAAGTTCGGACGGGCGCGTATTCCGCGTTGGCGGGTGGGGCAGAATTATCGGCGATGAAGGAAGCGGCTACACAATTGGGCGCGAAGGCTTGAATGCCGTCACACGCCAGCTCGACGGCAGGGCGAAGAAGACGCTCATCACCGAACTTGTCGCGAAGAATCTCAAGCTCAAGACGCACGAAGACATTATTGCCGCGGTGTACCGGGAGAATCTCGACGTTGCTTCCGTTGCCCAGCTTGTTGTCGAAGCGGCGGAGAAACAGGATACCGAGTGCGAACGAATATTAAATAAAGCCACTTTCGAACTGACCGAGCATGTTCGGGCGCTGACACTCGCCATGGAGCACGCGGCGCGCGACCGTGCGCGCCAGAAAATACCGCTCGCGTTTATCGGCAGTATCATCGCGAGCGAAAATGTGTTCACCAACATCCTGAAACATAAAATCATGTTTTCATTGCCGCAGGTGACCATCGTACAACCCAAGGCGCCGCCCTCATATGGGGCCGTGCTGTTGGCGTTGCATTCGTCGGGTTCCACTACGTCATAGTGTTTTATCGTTTTGTTGTTTATGAAATTCTACTCCATTCCTGCTATTATCCTTATTTGTTCGAGCGCACTGCACGCACAGCAATCGTGGGTGCAGGAGGCGCTTGACCGTATGTCGCTGGAGGAAAAAGTCGCGCAGTTGGTTTTTGAGCGCGCAGACGGCGGCTACCTCAGCGGAGACGACGACCGATGGCGGCATTATGAGCGGCTTGTCAAAGAGAGAAAAATCGGCGGGTTCGCGATCTTTGCGGGCGACGTGTATGAGTATGCGCTCCAGTTGAACAAACTGCAGGCGCTTTCCGATATTCCGTTATTGATTGGCGCGGATTTTGAGTTCGGCGTTGCGATGCGCGTGCGGCGCGCGACGCAATTCCCGCGGGCGATGCTTCTCGGCGCAACGCGCAATCCTGTGTATGCGTACGATATGGGCAATGCGATCGGCAAAGAAGCACGGGCGCTCGGTGTGCATCAGGTCTATGCTCCGGTAGTGGATATCAACAACAACCCGATGAACCCGGTCATCAACACGCGTTCGTTCGGGGAGAACGCAGAGCTTGTCAGTAGTATGTCCCGCGAATTTATCCGGGGACTTCAAGAGGGCGGCGTCATCGCGACGGCAAAACATTTTCCGGGGCATGGCGATACGGACGTGGATTCGCATCTCGACCTGCCCGTGCTTCCCTTTAAGAAAGAACGACTCGACACGCTTGAACTTGCTGGCTTCCGCTCGTCGGTGGAAGCGGGCGTCGGTTCGATGATGATCGCTCATCTTGCCGTTCCCGCATTAGATTCTGTGAAGGGCATGCCGGCGACGCTCTCGTATCCGATTGTGACGGATGTACTGCAGAACCAACTCGGCTTTCGCGGGTTGATTGTCACCGATGCGATGGACATGCGCGGGGTCACAAAGGTGTATTCCACCGCCGAAGCCGCCGTGCGCGCAATCAAGGCGGGCAGTGACCTCGTCCTGCTCCCGCCGGATATAGATGTCGCGCTCGACGCGATTATCGGCGCGGTGCGGCGTGGAGAGATTTCCGAAGAGCGCATTAATCACTCCGTACAAAAAGTGCTTGGCGTCAAGGAATCGCTTGGGTTGGTGAAGAATAGGCTCGTTGACCTGAGCGCGGTGGCGTCGGTGGTCGGCAATGCGGAATACCGCAGGCTTTCGAAACAAATCGCAAGGGACGGCATAACCGTTGTAAAAAACGACAGCAACCTCTTACCGCTTCAGCAAAATAGCATCAGAAAAATCACCGGTATCGCTGTCGGCGATGTGGAAGACTCCTCCACAGGCGGATATTTTCGTTCGCTAGTGCGTAGCCGCGGCGCGAGCTTCGAAGACTACCGGATCGACCAACGCACAAATAAAATAGAATATGATTCGATTCTGAGCCGCGTGGCAACGGGCGACGTGATTCTCCTGCACATGTACGTCCAAACCCGCTCCGCTCAAATGACGGGATTTTTCCA
>DATCJD010000333.1:0-9021 GCA_036507435.1 Bacteroidota bacterium | reverse complement strand
GGTCCCTTCGGTGTTTTCGAATCCAACTTCATCGGATTTTTCCCCTGCGGTATGAGAGCCGGATTATACCGGAAGAGCGGCCAGTAGCCTGTTTCCACGGCTAATTTTTGCTGGTGCATTCCTTGCGCGATGTCAATTCCGTGCGCGATGCAGTGTGCGTAGGCGATAATCAGCGAAGGACCGTCAAACGCCTCCGCTTCAAGGAAAGTGCGGACGGTTTGAGCATCGTTCGCGCCCATCGCCACGCGCGCCACATAGATATTGCCGTACGTCAACGCCATGAGCGCGAGGTCTTTCTTCTGCGTCGGCTTGCCGCCGGCGGCAAACCGCGCGACAGCCGCGCGCGGCGTGGATTTGGACATCTGCCCGCCCGTATTCGAATACACCTCGGTATCGAGCACCAACACATTGACATTGCGCCCGGACGCGAGGACGTGGTCTAACCCGCCGTACCCGATGTCGTACGCCCATCCATCCCCGCCGATGATCCAGACACTGCGCTTGACGAGATTATCCACAATACTGAGGAGGCTTTGGGCTTTCGGGTCTTCTATGGAGTTCAAGCGCGCACGAAGCAACTCTACCCGCTGGCGTTGTTCGTGGATACCCGCTTCGTTGGATTGATCCGCTTCCAGAATCTCCTGTACCAACTCATGGCCGACGACTCCCGAAAACTCCTGTAAGAGTTCGCGTGCCATTTCCCCGTGCTTGTCAACTGTCAGCCGCATACCAAGGCCGAACTCTGCGTTGTCTTCAAAGAGCGAGTTCGACCACGCGGGACCTCTGCCGTCGCTGTTTGTTGACCAGGGGGTGGTCGGAAGATTTCCACCGTAAATAGACGAGCACCCCGTGGCATTGGCGACGATGGAACGGTCGCCAAACAACTGGCTGACTAATTTGACGTACGGCGTCTCGCCGCAACCGGAACACGCGCCGGAAAACTCAAATAACGGCTGTAAGAACTGGCTTCCCTTCACGGTTTCCAGTTTTACGCCGCGCCTGTCGATCTCGGGAATATGCAGGAAGAAATCGAAGTTCGCCTTCTCTTGTTCACGGAGCGGCGGTTGCGGTTGCATATTCAGCGCTTTGAAATCAGGATTCTCTTTACTGCGCGCCGGACATACTTCAACACACAGATTGCATCCTGTGCAATCTTCCGGTGCAACCTGGAGAGAGTATTTCATTCCTTTGTATTCCGTCCCGCGAAACTCTGTTGATTTAAACACCGACGGCGTAGCGGAAAGGACTTCAGGGTCGTACACCTTTGCGCGTATTGCCGCGTGAGGACACACGAGCACGCATTTATTACATTGAATGCACAGGTCCGTTTCCCACACGGGAATCTCCAACGCGATATTGCGTTTTTCCCACCGCGCAGAAGAAACAGGAAATGTACCGCCCAACGGCATGGAACTCACCGGAAGCTCATCACCGCGTCCGGCAATGATCTTCGCCGTGACGTGTTTCAGAAAATCGGGCGCGGCGTTTGATACAATCGGCGGCATGTCCACCGTGCTGGTGATGTGTTCCGGGACTGTCACTTCATATAAATTGGATACTGCCTGGTCAACCGCTTCATAATTGCTCTTCAGGATGGCATCGCCTTTTTTGCCGTACGTTTTCTTGATTGAATTCTTAATGGCGGCGATGGCTTGCTCCTTTGGCAATACACCGGACACGGCAAAGAAGCATGCCTGCATGATGGTATTAATGCGTCCGCCCATACCGGCGTTGTGCGCAACTTTCGTGGCGTCAATGACGAACAGTTTGAGCTTTTTGTCGATAATTTCAGCCTGTATATGGCGCGGCAGGTGATCCCATACTTCATTCTGCCCGTACATGCTGTTCAGGAGAAACGTGCCGCCGGGAGTAGCTTTTTCGAGGACAGCAATCTTTTCAAGCAGGAACCATTGATGACAACCGATAAAGTTTGCTTTATCGATCAGGTAGGGAGCGTGAATCGGGCGGGGACCGAACCGCAAGTATGAAATTGTCGTGGCTCCGGATTTTTTTGAATCATACACGAAATATCCTTGTGCGTGATTATCCGTGTCCTCTCCGATAATTTTGATGGAGTTCTTATTCGCGCTGACCGTTCCGTCGGCTCCCAGCCCGTAGAAAATCGCCCGCACCACATCGTTTTCTTCGATATCGAACGAGCGGTCGTAGTACAAACTGGTGAAGCATACATCGTCTTCGATGCCGATTGTAAAGTGGTTCTTCGGCTTCTCTTTGAGAAGTTCTTCGAACACGCCCGCCGCCATAGCGGGGGTAAATTCTTTTGACGATAACCCGTACCTGCCGCCGATAATCTTCGGGAAAATTTTGAACTGCGTATTGCCTTCTTCAAAGGCTTCGCTCGTCGCCGTGACAACGTCCATATATAACGGTTCGCCGCTTGCGCCCGGCTCTTTGGTCCGGTCGAGCACAGCAAGACGCCGTACCGATGCCGGCAGGGCGTTCACAAAATACTCCGAGGAAAAGGGCCTGTAGAGTCGTACTTTTAACACACCCACTTTTTCGCCTTGGTTGACCTGATGCTTCACCGTCTCTTCAACCGTCTCCGCACCCGACCCCATGATGACGATCACCCGCTCGGCATCCGGTGCGCCGACATACTGATACAATGAATACTGCCGTCCGACGACCGCAAAGAATTTGTCCATCACCCGCTGAACAACGGAAGGACAATCCCGGTAAAATGGATTCACCGTTTCGCGCGCCTGGAAGAACACATCGGGGTTCTGAGCGGAACCGCGCATCACCGGATGGTCGGGCGACAACGCGCGTGCCCGGTGGTCGCGAATATAGCTTTCAACAATCATTGCCCGCAAGTCGTCGTCGCTCAGTTGTTCAATCTTCATGACTTCGTGAGAGGTTCGAAACCCATCAAAGAAATGAAGGAACGGCACACGGGATTCCAGCGTTGCTATCTGAGAAATGAGCGCAAAGTCCATCACTTCTTGAACGGAATTCGAAGCGAGCATTCCCCAGCCGGTCGAACGTGCAGCCATCACGTCGCTATGGTCGCCAAAAATGGAGAGCGCGTGCGTTGCAACCGTACGCGCCGCTATGTGGAATACAGTCGATGTCAACTCGCCCGCGATCTTAAACATGTTTGGGATCATCAGCAATAATCCCTGTGAAGCGGTAAATGTAGTGGATAAGGCTCCCGTCTGTAACGCACCATGGACTGCTCCGGCGGCTCCGCCTTCGCTTTGCATTTCAACAACCATGGGCACCGTACCCCACAAGTTTTTTCTTCCCTGCGAAGACCATTCGTCCGCCCATTCGCCCATCGACGAAGAAGGCGTGATCGGATAGATGGCTATGACCTCGTTGAGTTTATGGGCAACGTATGCGGCGGCTTCGTTGCCGTCAACGGTGACAATTGTTTTCGGGTGATTGTTTTTCACGGGTATGTTCCTATCTCACCTCTTTCGTTGAAGTTTGGGCGAATAACCCATTATGTTCTCTCTCAACCTTCTACAACTAGCGTTCCACACCTGAAGTCGAGAAATGGGGTTAAATCAGGAAGGATTCTTCAATGAAGAATGGAAAATTCCTACTATTAGGAATCTGATACTGAGTTTTTTTGCAGTAGTAAAAAAAAGAAAGGGAAAACGAGAAAGCGCTGAGCGGCGTTGATAAAATCAACACGGTTTCGCGGTTTAGGGTTCTGTTGCGGAAAAAATTATTTCTTCAACTCTGGTTCTCTGCGCTTAATGACACATGCTTACATCCACAAATCCGGTTCTTCCTGTATCGGTTGTTCCTGACTCTGAACAGTTTTCTTGTATTCTTCTACAAGAAAAGACAACCCTTCGAGCCTGGAGTGGATTATCGACAGGTTTTCTTTCATCGACTGCACTCTCTCGTTACAGGAACTCTCAGGGTCGAAAGACTCCAACGCTTGCTGGACGCTTAATAGCGACCCGTACATTCGGCTGATTTCCTGCTGGAGCGCGTTCACCATGTCTTCCGGTTTCATAACTTCCTCACTGGCCGAGACTCACCGGCGCACATCTTCGAAAGAGTTAGTTTTCTTTCTTGTATTTTTTGAGCAATGGAGCAATGACACTGTGAACCGAGTTAATCTTGGAAAGTTCTTTGACGATTCTTTCCACGGATAACTCGGGCGTCGAAATGCTGTTCTGTAGATAGAGATCATCCAGCATTTCCGGCAGTGTTTGGCTGAACCGTTTCCATAAAACATCATTCAGCTCGTCGAGAAATTTTACGTCGTTCTCCGATTGCCCTTTCGGAACAAACCCGAGATGCTGTTCTCCCATTGTTGCTGAGTTCGTATTCATTGATATTCCTCCTTCTCTCAGGATGTGGATCATGATTCTTGCTTCTGTTCAGCCAGTGCCGTTTCAAGCACCTCGCTTATTAACTCGCCATTGATCGGCTTATAGAAAATCCACGTCGTGAGATTCCGAATTTCTCGTTCAATATCAGGGCTTGCCTTGCCATACCCGCGCAATAACACAATGGGCATGGTGATATGAATATTCTTAACGACTTCAATACGACGCAATGTATCGGGAGCGCCAGAAAAGAGGTCGAGCAAAAGAAGCTGTGGAGCACCTTCAAGGATCCGGCGCTCCAGCTGTTCAATGTGCGTTTCGCAGAGAACATCAAACCTGTTTTCGAGCAGAAGCGACAGGCTGTGTGCGAGGTCCGCGTCGGAACTAAAGATTAAGACCCGCGTCGGTATGCCGCGTTCGAAGAGCCTCTGGTACGTATTTCTTCTGTATCGTTTTATTGAGGCTTTCACGTGAGAAGATAACCTGCCCTTTCCTGAGTAAGAAAGCTCAATTTCCATGCCATATTCCCGGCTGAAAAAGGCTTGAGAAAATGGAGGAATCAAGTTGCTTGACTGTTGTATTTCGCAAAATTGAAAACCGGAAGGAACAACATCTCGCAGGAATGAGAAAGTGCATACCAGCCGCGGGAAGGGAACTTTCGCGGAATTCGACGCGGCTACTTTACAGAAATCCCCAAGTCATCCATTTTACGGTACAGCGACGAGAGGCATACACCGAGGGCGTCTGCGGTTTTTTTCTTGTCAAGGTTGTACCGTCCTAACATCCGCTCGATATACAACCGTTCGAACCATCTGACGGCATCACGGAGAATTTGCTCACCCGTAAAGAATGTCGTCTTCTGACCGGTCCGAGGATAGAGATTTTCCGGTAATTGCTCCGGTTGAAGATACTCCGTGTCGCAAAAGATAACCGCTCGCTCAATCACATTTTCCAGTTCGCGAATTTCGCCTTTCCAGTGGTATGACATCAGCACGCTCATTGCCTCGTTGCTGATTCCTTGTATCGGACGGCTCATCTGCTTCTTATGCTTGTCGAGAAAATGCCGGGCTAAGAGCGGTATGTCATCCGGGCGTTCCATTAACGAGGGGAGATGAATCTCGACGACATTGAGACGGTAATAGAGATCTTCCCGGAACTTTCCTTCTTCTACCAATTGTTTGAGGTCGCGATTCGTCGCGGCAACGAACCGGACATCCACATGTATCGGATCTGTTGCGCCGACTGGAGTAACTTCTTTTTGCTCAATCGCACGCAAGAGCTTCACTTGAAGATGTACCGGTATTTCACTTACTTCATCGAGAAACACGGTGCCGCCCTCAGCAACCTTCAGCAATCCGTCCTTATCCGCCGTCGACCCGGTGAACGCCCCTTTTTTATGTCCGAAGACTTCGCTTTCAAACAGTGTTTCGACAATAGCGCCGCAATTGACTGTAACGAACCTTTTCTGTTTTCGGAGTCCGTTGTAATGAATAGCTTTCGCCGCTAATTCCTTGCCTGTTCCGCTATTACCCGTAAGCAGTACCGTGCCATCGGTCATGGCGACACGTTTAATCGTATCGAACACACGGTGCATACTCGCGCTGTCGCCGACAATCTGACCGAAATCGTATTTCCGTTGAAGCTCTTGTCGGAGATGGCCCATCTCCAGCGACAACGTGCGATGTTCCAAGAGCCTCTTGATGCGATAAATAATTTCATCAAAGTTGAGGGGTTTCAATAAATAATCGTAGGCTCCTTGTCGCAATGCCTCAACAGCGGTCTCCATCGAACCAAATGCCGTAATCATCAGAACGAATGTTTGCGGCGTCGTATTTGCGACGCGTTCGAGGAGTTCGGTCCCCCGCATTTCCGGCATTTCGATATCGGTGATAATAACGTCATACGGGCTTGTGTGATGTTTCTTAAGCGCTTCTGCGCCGTTCGAGGCTTCTTCAACGCCGTACCCTTCTTTTTTCAGTATAAAGGAAAGCGACTCGCGGATAATTTGCTCGTCGTCGACTATAAGTATTCGTTCCGCCATGTTGTGCCTTGAGTGTATCGTTATTCGTTCGTGCTATCTTTTGTCTTTGTCTTCTTGAAGAGCAACTCATATGCCAGTGTCTCCACCTAATAAAAAAGGACATTTACTTCGGATTTTTATTATTTCTAAAAAAGGGGGGAAATTCTTTCCGGTATCTGAGAAAATTGCGGCCTTAGCGATATGAAATCCACCGGTGGAAGGGAAAAAAAACATAGTTTTTTTGAGATTGTTCCCCCCTGTTTTTCGAAGGTTTTCGCCGGTTTGCAGTATACCCATGAGATTCCATTTGTCATTCATCAAGATATTTCGTACGATAGGGTTGCAACAGTCGAGATCGTCTGCTCTTTTTTCAGGGATCCCTGTCTGCGTATAACAATCAACATTCTTACACATTTTTTGTTTGGAGGGATTCATGGAAGAGGGTACAGTAAAATGGTTTAACTCCGCTAAGGGATACGGGTTTATCGCCCGGGCTGGCGGAGAAGATGTGTTTGTCCATTTTAACGCGATTCTCGGCGAAGGTTACAAGACGCTGAACGAAGGAGACAGGGTGCAGTTTGAAGTCGAGAAAGGTCCAAAAGGACTGCAGGCGAAGAACGTAAAAAAGGTTTAACGCCGGCACGCTCCGATGTATGTCGGAACCCCGGTCCACCCTGTTGGGGCGGGATCGGGGTTTCTATTTTATTACTGTGGGGGATCGCTGAAAGGAACGGGAATGGCTAACGGGGTCGTGAAATTCTATAATAGAGTGAAGGGATTTGGATTTATCACCGCGGAATCAGGCGAGGATGTGTTCTTCCACAAAAGCAACGTGAAGAACACCGGCTTTCGCGATATGTTGCTACAAGGTGATCAGGTGCAGTTCGAACTCAAAGTGGAAAAAGACGGGAAACGCGCACACGGCATCGTGCGTGTGTGAATACATATGTGCTTCTGCTGAAGTTAAACCAACATAGATTGGTTACGATATTGAGGATTCCGCCGAAGGCATCCCTTCGGGACCTCGGAAGAGCCTACGACCTCCGCCTTGTCCCAAAATCGCCCACGAGTGTTTTTCAACGAGTGGCTGCGATTTTGAGGATCCCGCTGTTCTCTAGCGGGATAAGGGCGGCGCCTTCTCGTGGACGCTGTAGGGATCTCCCGAAGGGATTCCTACGGAAGAACCTACGACCTCGTGGACGCTGTAGGGATCTCCCGAAGGGATTCCTTCGGAAGAACCTACGACCTCCGCCTTGTCCCAAAATCGCCCACGAGTGTTTTTCAACGAGTGGCTGCGATTTTGAGGATCCCGCTGTTCTATAGCGGGATAAGGGCGGTACCCTCTCGTGGACGATGTAGGGATCTCCCGAAGGGATTCCTACGGAAGAACCTACGACCTCGTGGACGCTGTAGGGATCGAACCTACGACCTCCGCCTTGTAAGGGCGGCGCTCTGAACCAGCTGAGCTAAGCGTCCAATATCAAAAGATACCCAAAATCCGCCCGAACTTCAACAAAGAATTATCTTCCGCGATCCATCGGGTATTGTTGCAACATCCCTTCTTCTTTCATCACCTTCTCGATCGCATCGATGTCCATCGGAATAAAATCCGACGGGACTTCTTTTCCATTCTCTGTAATGATAATCAGGTCTTCGAGCCGTATATAGATTTTTTCATCGGGCACGCGCAATGCAGGCTCGATCGTAAACACCATGCCCGGCTTGAGGGGTCCAGTATTGGAACCCACGTCATGCGTCGCCATACCGACCCAATGCCCCATGGTGGTATTGGGATTCGAGGCGGATGACTTATACGAGGATACAAACTCGCGTGCGGCGGCTTCGTATATCGGTTTGGAGAATTTCGACCGCGTCAGTATCTTCTCCATTTCTGCCGCCGCTTCCTGCTTAATCGTCTGCGCGGTCACGTGGGGGCGGATTGCCTTGAGAATCTCCATATAGCAGGCAAGGTAAAATCCGTACAGCTCTTTCTGCCACGTGTTAAATGTACCATTCACAGGCCACTGGCGCGTAATATCGCTCATGTAATACCCGACATCCGGTGAGAAATCGAAGAGTAGAAACTCACCGTCCACCATTTTCTTCTTCCCGGCGTTGTAGTGCGGATACCAGGCATTCGTGCCAGCGGCGATCAAAGAATAATACGCCTCACCCTGCGCACCGTTACGGTAATACACATATTTCGCCATCGCATCGAGTTCGTATTCCATGATTCCCGGTACAGTCGACCGCATACCTTCTATCAGCGCCAGCCCGGAAAGCCTCGTCGCTTTGCGGATGAGCGTTAACTCCCGCGGGCTTTTTATCATTCGTAAGTTATCCAGAATCGGAGTGAGGTTCTCCACTTCGAGCATCGGGAACCGGGTTTCCAGTAACGAAAGGAAATTGCCTTCCCGCGAGACACGAGCATCGAACGGGTCTGACGCTACGTCGGCATTATAACGCATGGCAAGGTCGCGGCTCATTGCAAAGCCCTCTGGCGGAGCGAATGGTGTATACAGCGTCTTCATGCTGGACGAGCGCGCGGAGCGGGTCAGGTGTTCGGCAAGCATATCGGTAGCAGCGACGGCTTCGACGCCGGTTAACTTCTTTATCAGTTCCTCGTCTTCCGCAGAAAGAAGCTTGCCTTCGGAGCGTTCCCTTCCTTCGTTGCGGTGGGGCAGGTAAAGT
>DATCJD010000332.1:0-3664 GCA_036507435.1 Bacteroidota bacterium | reverse complement strand
CAAGGACGTCATCAAGCTCCTTCTGAGGCTTGAGCGACCGGACAACTCCGAGGACCGAGTTCAATTCATCCACCGAGCCGTACGTTTCGATTCTCAGCGCGTCTTTGGAAACGCGCTTTCCGCCGAACAGTGACGTGTCTCCCTTATCTCCTGTGCGAGTGTAGATTTTCATGGAACGGTCAGCGCCGCTCCGGGCTTTTTACGTCTCCGGGCCGTTCTAATTCCTGGATACGTTTGCGCAACGCGTCGTGGTCCGCGTGGAGAGCTTCTTGTAGCTGAAGAAGCTCGGTCGTGCGCAGTTCATCAATCTTCGCGTGGAGCTGTTGAATCATCAATTCCGACTTCAGATTCACTTGATAATCCAAGTCCGCCCGCAGGCGGTCTTTTTTCTGCGCGCGGTTTTGGCTCATCATAATAACAGGACCCTGTAATGCGGCGATAGTCGAAAGCATAAGGTTGAGCAAGATAAATGGATATTCATCGAACGGCTGTGCGATCAACTGCCATGTGTTCAACGCCATCCATATGCCCATCATGGTCAAGAAGCTGAAAATAAACAGCCAACTGCCGCCGAACTCCGCTACTTTGTCTGCAATCCGGTCGCCGAAGCTGAGCCGGTCTTCGATCTCTTCGTTCACGTTCTTCGACGCAAGCGACGTCACCAGCTCGTTCGTCGAGCGAAGCCGCTTCCCGATCTCGCTCACCATGGAAATAGCAACCGCCGGACGGTCTAACAAGAAGCGGATAAAATCATTGCGCTTCATTTCCAGCAGGCGGGATTCTTCCAACGCACGCGCGGTTGCAGTACGCGGCAAACCGTCCAGCAATGACAACTCTCCGACGAATTCGCCTTGTCCCAGCACGGAAACTCGCATCTCTTTGTCCGTGTTCTTAAACTTGATAAACTTTTGCTGAGGCTCGACCGGAACGGTAATCTCCAGCGAGCCGTCTTCTATCAGGAACATCGAATCGCCGATATCCCCCTTGTGGAAGAGCGCTTGCCCATCCCGCAATGTTCGCTCTTTCCACAGTTTCAGCAAGACCTCGCCGTCGGCTTCGGTCAGCTTCTCAAATATCGGAATTTTAATTAAGTCTTCACGGGTCATCATAAGGGCGCTTACCCCGACGGCACTATCAAATAATACAAAACTCCTCTATCAGAAGAAAGCCCGGCGGTAGAGCGAAGCCTGTGCCTAAACAGACAAAACCGAATAACGTCGGGCTATTTTTTCTTCCCGTTCATCCAGTACTCCGGCAATTCATTATAGAAATGCGCAGATGTCCTCATGCCGCCGAAGAAATTATCAAGGTTGATGTGCTCGTCAGGCGCATGAGCGTTTTCATCCGGCAAGCCGAAGCCTAACAGGACCGTATCCAGTCCGAGGATATCTTTGAATTGCACGACGATGGGAATCGAACCGCCTTCGCGCTGGTACAGGGGCTTCTTCCCGAAGCCCTTTTCCAACGCGGCTACCGCCGCTTTCACACCAGGGCTATCGATGGGCGTAATCGCCGCCTCGCCGCCGTGCAATGCATTTACTTTGATATCGATGGTCTTGGGGGCGATGCGCTTCAAATGCTTCTCGAACAACTCCGCCGCTTTACCGGAATTCTGGTCGGGAACCAAACGCATCGAAATTTTCGCAAACGCCTTGGAAGGCAAAACGGTCTTCGCGCCTTCGCCCGTGTAGCCGCCCCAGATGCCGTTACACTCCAGCGTCGGGCGCGCCCAGACTCGCTCAATGCTCGTGAAGCCCTTTTCGCCGTAGAGTTGTTTCACGCCGAGGTCTTTCGCGTACGCTTTGTCGCTCCACGGCAACTTTTTGTATGCGGCGCGCTCGGCTTTTGATAAGGGCCGCACGTCGTCGTAGAATCCCTTGATGGACACACGCCCGTTCTTATCATGGAGCGATGCGATTAATTCGCTCAGAGCCTGAATCGGGTTGTGCACAGAGCCGCCGAACGAGCCGGAGTGCAGGTCGCGGTCCGGTCCCGTAACCTCCACTTCCATGTATGCAAGTCCGCGCAAACCATAGCACACCGACGGGACGCCTTTCTTGAACATGGACGAATCCGAAATCAGCACTAAATCCGATTTCAACAACGCTTTATGTTGCTTGACGAAGTCTTCGAGATTCGCGCTGCCGACTTCCTCTTCGCCTTCGATAATCATTTTGATGTTCACCGGCAGTTTGCCGCTGTTCTTCATGTACGCTTCGATGGCTTTGAAATGAATGTATATCTGCCCCTTGTCGTCGGCGGAGCCGCGGGCGTACAGGTTTTCGCCGCGAATCGTCGCCTGGAACGGCGGCGAGGTCCACAGGTTGAGCGGGTCAACCGGCTGGACATCATAATGGCCGTAGAAGAGAATCGTCGGCTTGCCCGGCGCGCCCATCCACTCACTGCACACGATAGGATGTCCCGGTGTTTCGAAGATCTGCACGTTCTGCATGCCGATGGTGCGCATCTGGTCGGCAACCCATTGCGCGCACTTGCGCGTGTCGTTATTATGATTGCTCTGCGAACTAACGCTGGGTATGCTCAAAAAATCGGTCAACTCTTTGAGGTACCGCTCTTTGTTCGACTCCAAATATGAAATAATGTTTTGCATAGCTCGTTCCCTAGGAATATGTGGAACACCAGTGATCGTGATGGCAATATATGGATCAAGCGCCCGAAAGGCAATACGCGAATGCGCCCGTCAGAGAGCCGCCCGATGATTTTTTTCTGGCTTTCGTTCTCATCGCTTCTTACATTGGATGAGCCTTCATTCTCCCCCGTCACACATCAATCTGTGAGGTGTCGTATGAAACACAAGCCATTGTATACAACGTTCTTCGTTGTGATTGTCAGTGTATTGTTCACCACAGTCGTATTCTCGCAATCCAAACGGGCTATGACCTACATGGATATTATGGAGATGGCAAACGTTGGCGGTATCGCCTTCAGCCCTGACGGCAAATGGGCGCTCTTTATTAAGAATACAGCCGACTGGAAAGCCGCCAAGCGTTTTTCGGATGTATACCTCGTTTCGACGGAACGAGGTGTACCAACAACACGGCAGATGACCTATACTAAAGAGAAGAATGAAACCTCGCCGCGCTGGGTACCGGACGGGAAATCGTTCGTGTTTCTTTCCAACCGCGAGGCGCCGGAATCGAAGTCAGGACAAAACCAGCTGTTCTGGATGCGGACCGACGGCGGCGAAGCCCAACGGCTCACCGACGCGAAGGAAGGCGTCGGCTCGTTCGCCTTCAGCAAAGACGGCTTGTGGCTCGCGTTTTCAACCGGTAAGGAAGACGAACAGCAGGTATGGACGCTGAAGGTCTCCGGCTTCGGAACGGACAAACCCGAACAGCTCACCAAACATGCGACCGGCGTGCGAAGCTGGCAGTTTTCTCCCGATAGCAAGCGCATCTACTTCCTCTCCCCCGACAGCACCGATAAGCAGAACAAAGAACGCAAAGAAAAGAAATTCGACGTGCGCGTTCGGAACGAAGACTCGCCTCCTGTGCACCTCTGGGCATTCGACATTGCCGCGAAGAAAGATAGTCGACTCACCTCCGGCATGGAGTATAGCGCGAGCAATGTGCAGGTTTCCGACGACTCGAAGTGGGTCGGCTTCCGCGGCACACCGAACGATCGCTATCTCCGCACAGTCACC
>DATCJD010000331.1:0-5118 GCA_036507435.1 Bacteroidota bacterium | reverse complement strand
CCCCGCATACACCGTATCGCCATATTTCTTTGAGACCGGTATCGCCTCGCCGGTAATGGTTGATTGGTCAACGGTAGAAGTTCCAGACGCCACCACGCCGTCAAGCGGAATGCGTTCGCCGGGCTTGATGATGAGTATTTCATTCAGGTGGATTTCTTCGACGCCAACCTGCGCTTCCGCGTTTCCGCGCTTCACCGTTGCAGTGGCGGGGGAGAGTTTCATTAAGGACTGAATTGCCCGCCTGCTTTTGTCGATACTCAGCGATTCCAACAGCAACGAAAGCGCAAAGAGAAACACGACTGCCGCGCCTTCCGCGTATTCTCCGATTGCCACTGCGCCGAGAGCGGCGACGGACATCAGAAAATTCATATCGAGTGAAAGATTCTTCGCCGCTTTGTAGCCCTTGAGGGCAAACTGCCAGCCGCCGGCGATGATGGAGAGAAGAAAGAAGGTGGTAGAAAGAGAGTCGGGAAGATTCAACCACACGAACAGTCCGCCCGACAGCAGGAACGACCCCGATAGGGCTGTCGTAACAAGCTGACGCGGCGGAGTTTTCTGTTCGAGAGGCTTCTGCGATGTTCGAAGTTCTTGCGCAGGCAACCCGATATCGCTGAGCGATTCGGTGATCGCAGTTCCGTCGCACGAGTGGCGGATTTTTATCGTGTGCGAGAGAATATCAAATTGCAAGTCCTGGATACCCGGCAGAGTCTGAAGCTTTTTGCGGATGAGATGTTCTTCAGCCGCGCAGCATAAGCCGCTTACTTGAAATGTCGTCTGGCGTATTTCCCGCGCTGTCTTCATGTTATTCCGCTACGTGCCGCGACCCGATCCGGATGAGGTCTTCGATATGCTCGTCGTCGAGCGAGTAGAAGACCATCTTGCCGTCTTTGCGGTATTTGACCAGCCGCAGTGTTTTCAGCAGGCGGAGCTGGTGCGAGATTGCCGATTCCGTTACGTCCAGCAGTTCAGCGATGTCGAAGACGCACAGCTCTTCCTTTGCGAGTGCGAGCACGATTTTCAGTCTCGTTGGGTCGCTCAGGACTTTGAACGTCTCGGAGAGCGATACCACCCGCTCGTTATTGCCCAGCGCTTTGCGCGCAGAGCGTATCGCCTGCTGGTGATTATGATGCCCGGATTTCGCCATATAGTTAACACCTGTTACAACTGAGCAACTGTTCAGGTGTTAAGATAAGGAAAATGGCGGAAAATGTCAAGAGGTAGTTAATAAAATTGAGTTTCTGCGGAAGGAACAGGGATGCACTTCTGTGCATCCCTGTATTGCTTACGTTACTTTTTCAATGAGACCTGACCGAGTCTTGAAAAATTAATAGACTCGCCCAAAATCCGCGTAGCCTCTTGCGGTGCGTGGAACCCGGTGGAGTTTTCCGCTTCAACAAAATCCAAATAGAACTGCGCTTTGCGCTGGTACTTGCGGGCTGGCGCGAGCTGTGCATCGGATTTACCCGCCGTCCTCGCGGATTTAATATCGTTGATTAAATCAACGAGCGCATCCATTGCCGTATTGCGAAGTGAAAATGTCCGCCCTTGAATGGTCTCGACACGTTCTTTCAATTCCTCTTCCGGCCATTTGTGGCACGTCTGGCAGGCGTTGTTGATGTTGAGGAGAGGGCTTCGCACGTGGTGGTCGCTAATCTTCAGCGCGCCCACGCGCTTGTACGGCATGTGACAATCCGCGCACGCAACGCCCGAACGCGCGTGAATTCCTTGACTCCACATCTCGAATTCCGGGTGTTGAGCTTTTAGGGCTTCTGCACCTGTTTCGGCATGCGTCCAATCCCTAAATTGTATTTCCTCGTAGTACTCCAAAATGTTTTCGACCTTCAACCCCTTGCTCCACGGATACGTAAGCCGTTTTTCCGCGCCTTTGAAATAATATTCCACATGGCACTGCCCGCACACATACGCGCGCATTTCTTGCCGGCTCGCCATCGCGTTCACGTCATAGTCCTTCACTCCTTGCGATGCTTTGAGCGCGCGAATGCCTTCCAAAAATCCGGGTCTCGTCACGCGCAATTGCATCGTGCTCGGGTCGTGGCAATCAATACACGCAACGGGATGGGTGACGAGCTTGCGCGCGTCGGTATACGGCATTTGGTTCATCGCTTCGAAGCCCTTGATTAAATCCCCGCCGCCTAATTTCTTGTATGGCACATACACCGAGGCATGGCAGTGCATGCACGTGCCGGGCTGTGTTGTCACAGCTTGCCGCTCGGTGAATGTCTGGTCGTCCAGCATGAACGCGTGTCCGCGTTCTTCGCGAAAATCCTGCGCGAAGGCATACCCCGCCCACATTGTTTTTAGGCGCGGGTCTTCTTCGAGTCTCGATTGCGCCACGACTGAACGCGGGTCGGCGTTCGTCGGTGTGCGTTGGATGGCTTCGCTTCCGCCGTACCGCGTGCGTACCTGGTCAACGGTGCGGATGTACCCGTCGTATTGCAAGGGAAAATTCTTGCCCCATACATCGGGCGAGTCGGTGGTGTCGGTAAGTTCCACGACGCGGTAAAACGGGTTGCGCGCCTCTTGCTTGCGCTCCATGATATTCATGAGGAGCGCTACGACTCCCACCGCCGCAAACGTTGTAATAACGGCGACGAGCGCCACGAATTTGAACGAGCGTTTTGTGGACGTGGATGTATCAGCCATAACAATTCCTCCTTATATCCATTGTCAGCGTGTCAGATGCCCGACAGAACCGTGGCAGGGGAGGCACGAGAGAGTGCTCTCTTCCGCGTGAGTACCTTCGATTGCTTCGATAATGTCTTGGTGGCACTTGCGGCATGCCTGCCGAGTAATATCCCGGTTGTGCTGTTTGATTTCAATAGGCTCGTGGAAATCGCCCGTCGTGAACGCGTACGAATGCCAGAACCCGTTGGACATCTTCGTCATATATTTTCCGAAGAAGCCGTCGGGCGTATGGCAGTCGTTGCACGTCGCGACAGCACGATGGCTGGATTTGACCCAGCCGTCATACTGGTCGTTCATGATGTGGCAATTCGCGCACGCCGCAGGGTTATCGGTCAGATACGACGAGCCTTTGGCGTAGACGAACGTGTACGCACCTACGCCTACAACAGTGCCGATGAGCGCGCCGAGAAAAAGGCCAGTGAAAGTTCCAGAGTTCATTTCGGCGTGACCTGCTGTATGAAGATGTCGTAGGAAACCGAATCCGTTCTTTGGCCTGCGAACGCTATACACTGCCCATCAGGAGACCATGACGGTTCGGTCATGCGGAACATATCGCCGGCGAATTGAAGGGCGATGCTTCCATCCAAGTTAAACACTCGCATCCAGCGTCCGATGCCCGGGTCTACGCTTGCGGCGACGAGTTTGTTACCGTCTCGCGACCATTCAGGGCAGAAGTCATGTCCGGGCTTATTGGTTACTTGCTGGATAGAGCCATCGTGAACGCTGAAGATATAGAGATCATCTTCGCTACCCTCTGTTGTTGGACGGGAATGGTAAGCAAGACGAGTGCCGTCAGGCGACCAACGGGGCCAGACATTCCTATCGGAGTTTGAAAAGACCGGCTGGAAGTCGGTTCCGTCTTCACGAATTTTGTAGTGTCCCAATATCCCGTTTTTCAAAAGTGTAAATGTAATCCAATCGCCGTCAGGAGACCATGTTGGGAACAGCTCGTCGCCCTCAAGTGCCGCTACCTGAGTGACGTTGTTATTCTGCAAGCTAAGAATGAACAGATCAGATTTGCCGTTGCGGTCGCTTTGAAAAACAATACGATTTCCCGAAGGATGCCACGCGGGAAAACGGTTACTGCTTGTATGTTGAGTTAATGCCCGCAAATCCCTTCCCGTGTTATCCATGATATAGAGATTCCACGCACCGCTGCGGTCTGATTCAAAGGCGATCTGTTTTCCGTCAGGACTCCACGCGGGGTAGCGGTCATGAGATGTCTGTTGCGTGAGATTGATCGGCTGAGGCATCTGTCCATCCGAACAGCGCCCAAGCAATGCGAAGGATATGACAGCAACAGGAAGAGTTTTGAGTATCATAAGCAGACGGGGTCTTGGTCAAAGATTTTATGGTGTCGCTTGCGCGAACGGCGTCGCAAGCGTACTAAGGATGAAAAGTAATATTACGTGTTTCATGATTTCTCCTAAAAGTTGAGTATGATGGTTTATCGTTGTTACGCCTGCCGTATTTTTTTCACAGCGTCCACTGTCTTGTCAATATCTTCAAACGTATTGTAAATGTGCGGGGAGAACCGCACGCCGCCTACGGAAGCCGCCGCAATATGATACTCTGAATATAACGCCTCATAGATCTTCCGGCTGTCTGTTCCTTCAAATCTGACGATGACCACGCCGGCGCTCAATGCCGGATTCGGTGAAGTAATAAGCTGTGCGCCGGGGAGTGCGCTCAGCCCGTCTTTCAACCGTGCGGCGAGTTGATACACGCGCGCTTCGATGTTTGCGGGACCGATCAGGTTATGAAAATCTATCGCCGTGCCCATCGCGGAGACCGTCGCATCGTCACGCTGTCCGAGCGTTTCGAATTTGCGGGCGCCTTTCACGGCAGGTTGAACGGCGTCGCCCCAGCCCACTCCCACAATACTGGGCCACACGTGCGCAATGCGTTCCTGTCTTACGTACAGCAATCCTGCTTCCTTCGGACCCATCAGCCACTTGTGCGAACTCGCCGAGTAGGAATCACAGCCGAGGTCGTGCAGGTCGAGTTGGAGCGCGCCGAAGGATTGCGCTCCGTCCACATGCGCGTGAATGCCGCGCTCGCGCGCATGGCGGCAGAGCTCTTTTGCGGGCAAACGGGTACCGGACGTGTTGGAGACGTCGGAAAACGTCACCACCTTCGTTTTTGATGTGATGGCATTTTTGAACGCTTGAAGGATTTCATCTGCGCTCGTTGGGGGACTGTTAAGGCTCACGCGCTTGATGGTGAAGCGAAAGCGCGCCGTCTGCACATCCCACGCGACATTATTCGTCGGGTGGTTTTGGTCGAGCACGACCACTTCATCGCCTTGCTGGAGGCTCAGCCCGCTGACGATAAAGCTGTTCGCCTCGCTCGTGTTGCGGACGATGGCGACTTCGTCCTCAGAAGCCCCAACGTAAGCCGCGAGCTTCTTGC
>DATCJD010000330.1:0-5192 GCA_036507435.1 Bacteroidota bacterium | reverse complement strand
CAATACACGGATATTGGCGCGGAGCAACAGCATACCGCATTACGGTACGTTTCGCGTTCTATTTACTCCGGACAAATCACCGGCGAACACTTTCTTCCCTTCCTGAACGGCTCGCAGGCAGAATGGAAAGCCTTTTACTCGAACTCCGAGCGTCATGAGCCGGACTATCGCCGTATCGTTTATTTCCGGGAGGCAGGCTCATCAGATCCGTTTACCGCTTCTCTCGGCTTTCAAGCGAATTTAAAGAATGGCGGGCGCTTTTATTCAGACCTCAACGACGATGCGAGAGGTTTCACATTCGATGTGACAACGCCTGTGACAGCGGCAAAAATTAAATTTGGAACATTGTTCGATAAAAAAGAGCGCGATTTTTCCTCTCGGCTCATCGGTATGGTCGTGAACGGACGGGGCAACGGGTTTACGGACTTTAATCTCTATTCGCTCCCGATAGACCAGATTTTTGCTCCGGAGAATTTTCGACGCAACGGGCTTTCCATCGATGAGTACCAGAATGGAACCAATAATTATACAGCCGGGCAAACAGTGACGGGCACGTACGGCATGGCGGATGTGCCTCTCTCGCTGGGCAGTAATGAATTTCGTCTTATTGTAGGCGCGCGCGTAGAATACTCCAAACAACATGTTCTTTCAAAAGACGTTTCCGGCAACAAGGATATTACGGTTGAGTTGAAGAATACGGATATCCTTCCGTCCGTTAATCTTGTCTATGTACTCAATCAGAATGTCAACGTTCGCGTTGCATACAGCCAAACGGTTAATCGTCCGGAGCTTCGTGAGCTTGCCCCGTTCGCGTACTTCGATTTCAACACGCAAACATCCGTGCGCGGCAATGAACATCTCCAACGGTCGCTTATCCGCAATTATGATGTACGTATAGAAGCCTTCCCGCGTGCAGGTGAATTACTTTCCGCGAGCTTTTTCTACAAGAGCTTCACCAACGCGATTGAACAGGTCGTTGTGACGGGCAGTGCGCTCGGTTCTGAGAGAACATTCATGAATGCCGATGCTGCCCGTAATTACGGCATCGAACTCGAAGGAAGGTTGGCGTTGGGCGTGTTGGGAAATGCCATGGAATATTTTTCAGTCAGAGGGAATTATTCTCGCATTCATTCTGAAGTAGATGTGATCGGCACCGAAACCACGATTGAAAAACGCAATCGCCCGCTCCAGGGACAATCACCCTTTATGCTCAATCTCGGCTTGATGTATGAGAATCCGGAATGGGGTACCGGTGTGAATCTCTTGTTTAATAAGTTCGGGGAGCGGATCATGGAAGTCGCCACCGCGTATGAAGAAGACGTCATCGAACAGCCTCGCAGTGTTATTGACGTTGTGTTGACACAATCGGTTGCTGAGCGCTATGAAGTAAAGCTATCCGCAAGGGATATTCTAGCTCAAGAACAGATATTCTTGCAAGGCGATAAACGTGCTCGCGCCAACCAGAAAGGCACGTCGTACTCATTAGGGTTTTCGTTCAGGTTATAGCTGGTCTTCAGGGAGGGGTCGGGGAGCTTCTACAGTCCTTGTACCTGTAGTATAATTCATAACCAATATCACTTCTTAATATGAAAGGAAGAGACAATGCGTTCTACTTTGCTTCTGTTTCTTGTCCTTTCGTTGGTATGCACCTCCTCCCTCGCGCAAGTCGTTACGCAGGCGGATAGTACCATCGAAGGGGATATCACGACTAACGTGACGCTCTCGAGCAGTAAAAAGTACTTGTTGAAAGGTTTTGTGAATGTGAATTCTCCGGCTTCGATCACGATTCCGGCAGGCACGGTCATTTTCGGTGAACAATCTTCAAAAGGGACGTTGATTATTAACCGCGGAGCGAAAATTTTCGCTGAAGGAACTGCGAACAGTCCTATTATCTTTACGAGTCAACGCCCTCCAGGACAGCGGGGCCCCGGCGATTGGGGTGGAATTATCATCGCCGGCAATGCTTCCATCAACACGCCCGGCGGAACAGCCACCATTGAAGGCGGTACGGGGACTGTCTATGGCGGAGGCGCAACACCGAACGATGCTGATAACAGCGGCGTGCTAAGATATGTTCGTATCGAATTTCCCGGTATCGCATACTTGCCCGATAACGAAATCAACGGCTTAACGATGGGCGGTGTGGGCAGTGGAACCACCATCGAGTATGTCCAGGTGAGCTATTGCGGCGACGACGCGTTCGAATGGTTCGGGGGAACGGTTAATACAAAATATCTTATCGCCTTTAAGCCGGTTGACGACTATTACGATACCGATTTTGGTTTTCGAGGAAAGATGCAGTTTGGGATTGGAGTAGCCGACCCTAATGTTGCGGATATCAGCGGCAGTAACGGATTTGAATCGGATAATGACGCGACGGGAACATTTAATGCACCCCGCACTCAGCCGATATTCTCCAACTATACAATGATTGGACCGATGCCGGACACGAGCGCGGCGGCAAATGCAAATCACAGGCGCGGCATCCATCTCCGCCGTTCTACGCTGACGTCTATCTATAACAGTATCTTTATCGGGTACCGAACAGGCGCGCTTCTTGACGGCGCAAATGTCGCGACTGCTTCAACCGGCGACACACTGCAAATCCGTAATTCGATCTGGGGCGGCATGCGTTTCGCCAACGGTGTGACGACGACTGTTGGAACATTTGACGCAGAAGCATGGTACATGACCGCCGCGTATGGCAACCGCCGTTATGTACAACCCTCAGAAGTACAACTCACCGACCCATTTAATCTGACAAACCCAAATCCTGTGCCGCAAGCAGGCTCCCCTTCATTAAGCGGTGCAAGTTTTACCAACCCGCGCTTGCAGGATGCGTTCTTTACACCGACGACATACGTAGGTGCATTTGGAACGGATGCTCGGTGGGATGCGGGATGGACAAATTATGATCCGCAAAACACAAGCTACGGAACAGTTGTTTCGGTCGAACAGATCGGGGAAGCAATCCCAGAACGTTTTGAGTTAACGCAGAACTATCCGAATCCGTTCAATCCCAGCACTCAAATTGACTATTCGATTCCGAACGAAACCCACGTAGACCTACAGGTGTTCGATGTTCTTGGGCGAGAAATTCGAACGCTGGTAAACCAAGTACAGCCCGCAGGAAGGTATCGTGTGCACTTTGACGCAACCGAGCTTCCAAGCGGGCTGTATATGTACAACATTAAAACAGCGAATTTCCAGCAAGTCCGTAAAATGATGTTGACGAAATAGTTTTCCCCTCACCTCCCTGATGGGGATACCTGGGCACAAGTTCGAGCAGTTGGGGCTTGTGCCTATTTTTTAGCCGCAACTTAAAAATATATGAAAGGTTATCGTAAGCTATCAACTTGCGTATAATCGTAACTGTCACTATATTCGATCAACAATATTTTTCAGTATGCTTACCTTAGTTAATAACAAGAATGAGCTTGAAAAACTTACCTTTGCAAGCTTTATTTAAGGCTATCGTAATATAGCTTCAATGCCCACAGATAGAATATTAACCCAAAATTTCACTTTGAAGGGACTTTGTCTCTATATGCTAAGCCAATAAAATTTTCGGAAATGCGTTGAGCATATTCATAATTGAACTATTAAGGAAGAATTTTCTATGACACCTATTGAGAAAGGTAAGGAGCGGCTAACTACTCTAAGGAGATTCCAATATTCTGGTTATGCATTGATTCCCGGCATTATTGCAGCGATGAATGCCAAAGACAAAATTGTTAAGATTGTTACTGATTTTTCGTTTTCGGAAGATTTGTTTTCTCTCTTACAAGTGCTGTTAATTGTGTTTGCCATCACTCTTATTTATCGCTTTGTATCTACAACTGGACATGAAGTTCAATTTCTTCAGGAATTTCTAAGCTTTGCTCCTAGGATACGAAGCCAGAGTTACACGATTATTCTTCTTATTGCTACTTTGTTGGGCATTTTAGTTTATTTCTACGACAATATTATTATTTTTTCAGGTATTTTTGCTGTCTTAAACCTGAGCACAGTATGGTCAGATTGGACTGCCAGACTTCATATAAAAGAATCAATTTCAGAATCAAGAAAAAAAAAGGGTTTGACAAAAGAAGAGCTACAATGCATTGATGCGATTGACAAATACTTTTTCCAAAGACCACAACAAGCGAGAATAGTTACAATACTCTTCTTCTCACTGGTATCTGTGATTCTTGGAGTGGTGGGCACTCTTTGGCAGTCATCAGAGGCTATTTACTTTCTCTATGCGGCTTATGCTATGATTATTCTAAATATCATAATCAGTGAGTTCATTATTTCTCTCTGGCGTAAAGAAAGAGACAAAGTATTCTATCAATCGAAAGAATCCGTTGGTAGGTGATTATTTTTTGATTTGAAATGTTCATTTATTTGCACAATATAATCCGGTCTGTTCGTTCTCTAAAACTGGTTGTTTCAGTGCGCGTTCAAGGAGAAAAGAATTGAAGTTCATGGAGAAGGATCCGCTATTTTTTTAACTCAAAGAAAAATGTTGTGCCTTTCGCCATCTCGCTGGTCACATGGATTTTCGCGCCATGTGCTTCAATAATGTGTTTCGTAATAGAAAGCCCTAAGCCAGTCCCCCCTACTTCTCTCGAGCGGGTTTGGTCAACCCGGTAAAATCGTTCGAAGATTCTCGGCAAGTGTTCCGCTTCGATTCCTTTCCCATCATCCGATATCGAGATTTTTACGGTCCCGTCAAATTCAGTTACATTGAGTATAATACGTGATTGTTCCTGGCTGTACTTAATGGCGTTATCGAGGATATTCCCGATCGCTTGGCTCAATCTCTCTTTATCGCCGTAGACAGAAAGATCTTTGGAAGGAATATCCAACTCCAATGTTTGCTTCTTCTTCTTTGCATCATCAATGTAATCATCACGTACTTCGGAAAGAAACTTTATCAGGTCGAAATACCGGAAGCTCATTTTCATTTCGCCCGATTCAATTCGGGAAATTTCTATTAAGTCGGTCAAGAGCGTATCAAGTCTGCCTGCATGATGGTAGGCTTTTTTGATGAATTCTCTGTTTACCTGTGGGTCGTCAATAGCGCCTTCCAGTAAGGTCTCCAGGAAGCCCTTGAGCGAAAAAATAGGCGTGCGGAGCTCGTGAGAGACATTGCCGAGAAATTCACTGCGTACTCGTTCCAAACGTTTAAGCTGTTCGATGTCTTGCTT
>DATCJD010000329.1:0-4752 GCA_036507435.1 Bacteroidota bacterium | reverse complement strand
GTCATCAGCCGCTCGAAGTCGTATGTGACCCGCTTCTGGCCGATGGTCTTGCTGGTAGAAGCCAGAATCAGGTCGGCGGCTTCGTTCCAGCCCATATGCCGCAGCATCATTTCGCCGCTCAGGATGACCGACGAGGGGTTCACTTTGTCCTGGCCGGCATAGCGGGGCGCTGTGCCGTGGGTGGCCTCGAAGATGGCCCGGCCCGTCTCGTAGTTGATGTTGGCCCCCGGCGCAATGCCGATGCCGCCCACCTGCGCGGCCAGAGCGTCGCTGATGTAGTCGCCGTTCAGGTTCAGCGTCGCCAACACCTCGTACTCGGCGGGGCGGGTGAGAATCTGTTGCAGGAAATTATCCGCGATCATATCTTTGATAACGATGCCGTCCGGCAATTTCATCCATGGTCCGCCGTCTATGAGCGTGCCGCCGAATTCTTTCTGCGCAAGCTCGTAACCCCAGTCCCGGAACGCGCCCTCGGTAAACTTCATAATATTGCCTTTATGCACAATCGTGACTGATTTGCGTTTGTTTTCAATCGCAAACTTGATAGCCGCGCGCACCAGTCTCTGTGTCCCTTCGAGGGAGACAGGTTTAACGCCGATGCTGGTCGTTCCCGGAAAGCGGATTTTCTTCACGCCCATTTCCTTCTGGAGCCACTCGACTACTTTAGCGGCTTCCGGCGTTCCGTGTTTCCATTCTATTCCCGCGTAAATATCTTCGGTGTTTTCGCGGAAAATGGTCATGTCGATGAGTTCGGGATGCTTGACAGGCGAGGGCACACCTGCAAAATACTGAACGGGACGGAGGCATACATACAGGTCGAGCATTTGCCGGAGAGAGACGTTAATGGAACGGATGCCCGTCCCGACCGGCGTCGTGAGAGGTCCCTTTATGGAAACGATGTGCTCTTTAATGGCTTCAAGCGTGTCGTCATGGAGCCACGTATTGGGACCGTACACGTTGTTGGCTTTTTCGCCCGCGAAGACCTCGAACCAGACAATCGATTTTTTCCCGCCGTACGCTTTTTTCACCGCCGCATCGAATACCCGTTGAGACGCGCGCCAGATATCCGGTCCCGTACCGTCTCCTTCAATGAAAGGGATAATGGGGTTATCCGGGACGTTCAGTGTTCCGTTGGAGACGGTAATTTTTTTACCGTTGGTTGGGGGAGTAAGTTTTACATACTTGGACATGGCGCTCCTTATGATACGCTTGCGTTAATCTGTTTTCGAATTTTTTCCGCGTATGCCGCCATCTCGCCGTCCGAATACTGTTTGAGTTCGAGGACGAACCTGATATTGTCGTCGTGATAACGCGGTGTGATGTGAAAATGAAAGTGGAAGACCGATTGACCGGCGATTCTGCCGTTATTGGAAAAAATGTTGAAGCCTTCGAGCTTCAAGCTACTTGCGAGCGCTTTGGAGACGACGTGGACGGCGTCCATGACGCCGTGAAACACATCGGGCGAGAGGGAAAGAAAATCTTTACAGTGCCGCTTCGGAATAACCAATGCGTGGCCGTAGTGAATCGGCTGGATGTCGAGTATGCTGATGGCGTCGTCGTTTTCGTAAAGGATTTCCGCAGTCAGTGTTCTCGTAATGATATTGCAGAATATACAGTCTTCCATTAGGACATAGCTGTCATCAAAGAGGGAAATAAATCTACCCAAAAATCGTTCTAAAGTCAAAGAACCATAAGCGCTTGTTGGGCACAAAAGCCGCAGGGCGCATATTGTAAATAGCCTTGTTTCTCTTGGCACGTTTTGGTATATTTTGCACGTCAATCGGTTGAATACAATTAAAAGGATACGTCAATGAAACGAATGTTTACAGTGTACACCATCGCCGGCGTTCTGGCGATATTCGTGTTTCAGGGTTTCCAATGCGCCTCTCCGGAGTTTACGGGCGCGAAAGTGTACATCCAACAGCGTAATTTTGCGGAAGCGTTACCCCTGTTGGAAAACGAGGTCAAGAACAACCCGCAAAACGAAGAGGCGTGGTATCTCCTCGGAGCCATTCGCGCAGATATGGATAATTATGCCGGTATGAATGAAGCGTTCGACCAGGCGCTGAAGATCTCCAACGTACATGCCGCCGAGATTCGGGGTATTCGCTTCAATAAATGGGGACTGCATGTGAACGCCGGCGTCAATTTGTTAGAGCGCGCCAGCGCAGATTCCGCGGGTTTTTATGACGAATCTATAGATGAATTCCAGAAATCTATCAACGCGTGGCCCGATACGGCGATCACATATCGCTATCTTGCCTATGCGTACAATAACAAAGGGGATATGGAGAACGCCCTGAAGATATTTCTGAAAGCCTGGGAGATGGGAGACGAATCCGAATCTGCGAAACGAGCCGGATTGATTTATATCCGCCGCGGGGATGAGTTAAAGAATAAATTCGAGACTGATAATAAAGAAAAAATAGCTTCGGTCAATAATTTACAACGAGTTCGCCGTAACACGCCGAAAAATGACGTGCAGAGTATTCTGGGTAAGCCGGATAAAGTAACGCCCGGTCCGAGAGGGTCGAGAAAAGAAGACTGGACGTACGCGAAGTACAATCTCAAGTTGACCATTGAGAGCGATAAAGTGACCGTCAAAGAAGTGAAGCCGCCGTATAACCCCGGTATCGACTCGACGAGTTACCGCAACGCGGTTGCACAATACGCGAATGCCATCGAGATATTAGAAGAAGCGCGCAAGAAGGATCCGGCTGATGGCGATGTTATTGCGCTGTTGATGCAGGGATATATCGGCGCCGATAAAATCAATGAAGCGATCTCGACATTTCTGATACAGGTTCAACGTGACCCCACGAATAAACAGAACCATTACGTTTTAGGGGTACTGTACCGTTCCGCAGGGAAGTTTGAGGAAGCCATTACTTCGTTCCAGGAAGCCCTGAAAATTGACTCTGAGTTTACCGACGCGACCTATGATATCGGCGCAACATACTACAACTGGGGCGTGGATGTCATTCGTATGGCGGAAGAACGCGGTGACATTGAATCGAAAGAGTATGTAGAGAAGTTTGAAAAGGCGCTCCCGTTTATGGAAAAAGTTTCTATGTCCGCCGACAGGTCCAATTCTCCCGAAATTTGGGAGACGCTTGGAACAATCTATGCTCGCTTAGGTAAAACGACTCAAGCGACACAGGCTTTTGAAAAAGCCGACAAGCTTCGACAGGGTAATTAAGCAACGAGGTGGAGACTACGATGTTTTGAGAGGAGTATCGAAGGATGAAAGATCAAGGTCCACAACAAATTAGTATCGAATTAGGCGAGAAGGAAGCAGAAGGAATTTATTCCAATCTCGCAATTATTACGCATTCGCCTGCGGAGTTTGTGATTGATTTTACGAGGGTGTTGCCGGGTGTTCCGAAGGCGAAAGTTCACGCTCGCATCGTCATGACGCCCCAGCACGCCAAAATGCTGTTGAATGCGATGAAGGACAATATTGAAAAGTTCGAGAAGAAATTTGGCGAGATTACGATCGCGGGAGAGATGCCCGGCGGGCAGTTGATGGGTTTTCAACCCCCGCCGAAGGATGAGAAATTTCATTAGTACAGGCGTTACGCAAAAAAAATCCCCGATGTATAGCACCACATTGAAATGTGGCGCTATGTATCGGGGGTTTGTTGTTTTGGGGAACCGCACCACATTGAAATGTGGTGTTTATAATATATACCGGCTCAGGTCTCTGTTCTTGACGATGAAGCTGAGCTTCTCTTGCACCAGTTCCCGCGTAACGGTGAGCTTCTTTGTCTTGATACCGTCAGGGGATTCAAAGAGAAATTCCTCTAATAATGTTGTCATAATCGTGTGCAAACGGCGGGCGCCTATGTTTTCCACCTGTTCATTAACCTCAAACGCCACTCGTGCGATTTCCCGCACGGCGCCCTCGTCAAAATCAAGCTTCACGGATTCCGTTTCCAGTAAGGCAGAATATTGTGTGAGCAGTGCATTCTGAGGCTGGGTAAGAATTTTTACGAAATCTTCTTCCGTCAGGCTTTGGAGTTCTACGCGGATCGGGAACCTGCCCTGTAGCTCAGGAATAAGGTCGGAAGGTTTTGCTACGTGAAATGCCCCGGAAGCGATGAAGAGCACATGGTCGGTTTTGACCATGCCGTGTTTGGTAAGAACACTCGAGCCTTCGACAATCGGCAACAGGTCGCGCTGAACGCCTTCGCGCGAAACATCGGGTCCTGCGTTTTGACCGCGGCTTCCCGCTATTTTATCTATTTCATCGATGAAGACAATACCGGAATTTTCCACTCGTTGAATCGCTTCTTTCACTGCCGTGTCCATGTCGATGAGCTTTTGCGCCTCCTCGAGCGTCAGCACTTGCTGGGCTTCCGCGACAGTCATTTTCCGCTGCTTATTCTTTTTCGGAAAGATATTCCCGAACATCTCCTGCACGTTAATGCCCATATCTTCGAGACTCATGGGACCCATCACTTGCATCATCGGCATTTGAGGCATCGCCAATTCAAGTTCGATCACGCGCTCGTTCAGTGAGCCTTCGTGGAGCATTTCGCGAAGTCGCTCTCTCGTTTTGTGGTGGTCATCCCGCGGCTCTGTGGTTGAAACCGAAATATCAAACCCCTGTTGAGTTCGCGGGGCTGGGACGAGAATATCGAGAATGCGTTCCTCAGCCTGCTTTCGCGCCTTGTCTTGCACCTCCGCTGTTTTTTCCGCCTTCACCATGTTCATTGCGATTTCCATCAGGTCGCGTACCATCGACTCGAC
>DATCJD010000328.1:0-5768 GCA_036507435.1 Bacteroidota bacterium | reverse complement strand
GGGACGAGCGATGTATGCAAACCTTGAGCTGATGCAAATGATTCGCTTTCCGTCAAAGCTCAGCACCCAGCGAGCGATCGCTACCGTGCAGGCAGAACATGCTCACCATGACCATCTTGAAAAAGTCATCAGTGTTATTGCGGACCTCAAGTCGGCATACGCGATGCTCTGGTACGCGCGAACGGCTTCCGAGCTTACGCGGGAAAACCAACAACTCGTTGAACTTATTCTCAGCAGTGCTCAAACACGGTACGCGGTGGGTGGAACCTCACAGCAGGATGTATTGAAAACCAACATAGAGCTTGCCAAGCTTAAGACGAAAGAAGCTTCTCTTCGGCAGGAAGAAATAGCCGCAGAAAGTATGATGCGCGCAATCCTTAACCGGTCTTCTGCAATGCCCATAGGGCAGATTAGTTTAGAGCCGGTCAGAACACTTAGGTATTCGGTCGATGACTTACTTGCGTTCGGGCTTGCGCACAAGCCGATGCTCATCCACGATTCGCTCAGTGTCCACGAACAGGACTTGATGCTGAGTCTTTCACGTCAGGAGTACCTGCCGGACCTCAGCTTGTCGCTTGAATATGTCACTTCACCGTTGCTCGGACACAAGCAGTGGTCGTTTATGGTTGGCATTACATTGCCCTTCGCGCCGTGGACGCTGGGAAAAGCCTCTGCCCGCGTACAAGAAGCACAGTCTGAACGCTCCATGATGGCATCAAAATATCAAGCGTCAAAAAATATGCTTCAAGCGAAGATCCGTGAACAGTACGAGGCGGTAAAAGCATACGAGACAGAAATTCTGTATTACGAGAATACGATAATCCCGCAAACGAGGCAATCATTACAGGCGTTAATGAGCGAATACCAGACCGGTTCGGCATCGTATCTCATGCTCTTGGATTCATACCGCATGTATCAGGAAATAAGCATGGACGCCGCCATGGCACGCATGAAATACGAACAGTCGCGTGCCCGGCTCGAACGGGAAGTCGGCGTTACCGATTTGCGGGTTGTTCCCACAGCTGAGGAAGAGTAATACTACTACAATGCATCAGCAATCATTCATATAGAATTATCAGGAGCAAGCTTATGAAAAAGAAATTAGTAACTGGAATGGGGATCATAATTGTGGCGTTAGGCGTCGCATCATTTTTCTACCCATCATTTTTCTCTGATGCAGAAGTAATCTCTCCGCCTGCGGAGTCAGCACATACAACAAATCAGGAACAACCCGCACGAGAAATTGACTATTACACATGCGGGATGCACCCCTCTGTGAGAGCAACCGAACCGGGCAAATGTCCCTTATGCGGGATGACGCTTGTGCCGGTCTATAAAAAAGGTGCAGCGACCAGCGAGAGCGTTGACTTGACATTCTCCGTCAGTCCCGCGCAACGGCAACTCATTGGCGTAAAGCACGCAACGGCTTCCGTGACGTCGCTGACCAAAACAATTCATGCTGTCGGCAAAGTAGAATTCGATGAACGGATGTTATCTGAAGTGAACCTCAAAATATCCGGATGGATAGAAAAGCTGTATGTTGATTACACTGGCAAGACCGTGCAGAAGGGCGAGCCGTTGTTTAGTCTCTACAGTCCTGAGTTGGTTTCTGCGCAAGAAGAATATTTGCTTGCTCGAACCGCCGCAGGTAAGGGAGTTTCGGAAGTCGCCGGAGAATATTCCTCTCCTCTCTCGCCGTCACACGTGCTTGAACGCGCCCGTCAACGGCTAATGCTCTGGGGGCTTGCTGAGGAGCAGATTGTAGAACTCGAACAACGTGGCAAGCCGGAAACGTCCATAGACATTCTCTCTCCGCAAAACGGCGTGGTCGTCGAAAAAATGGCGGTCGCGGGTTCGCGTGTCGAGGAAGGAATGCCGTTGTACAACATAGCCGACCTTTCTACCGTATGGATTCACGCAGAGGTGTATGAATACGAGCTTTCTTCGGTGCAAGTCGGACAAGATGCAACAGTGCGGATAAACTCGTTCCCCGGAGAAGTATTCTCCGGACGTATCACGTACATCTTCCCTTTTCTCGACGCCGGCACACGAAGTGTGAAAGTACGTATGGAATTTTTAAATACAAACGGCAAACTCAAACCGAAGATGTATGCTGATGTGGAAATCAACACGACCCGGAAAAAAGTCCTCACGATCCCGGAACATGCCGTACTCTATACCGGACAACGGCAAATCGTATTTGTCGATAAGGGCGACGGTCTCTTCGAGGCACGGCTTGTAACTGTCGGCGAGCGAGGCGACAACCTTGTGGAAATTCTCAACGGATTACAGTCCGGCGAGCGAGTCGTCACGGACGCTAATTTTCTCATTGACGCCGAAAGCCGCATTCAGGGCGTCCTCCAACGGCTCGAAGGCGCTGAGCCTGCGCCGCTTGAACACAAACATTAATTTGTCAACGAGAATGTCATGATAGAAAAAATCATAGAATACAGCGCCAAGAATAAGTTTATCGTCTTCGCCCTGCTGGCGTTCGTCGTCGGGTGGGGATTGTGGGCGCTTAACAATACTTCGTTAGACGCTCTCCCAGACCTCTCCGATGTACAGGTCATTGTTTTTACGGAATGGATGGGACGAAGTCCCGATTTGATCGAAGACCAAATCACCTACCCCATCATCACGAAGCTTGTCGCCGCTCCTAAAGTGAAGGCAGTCCGAGGCATTTCGATGTTCGGTATGTCGTTCATCTACGTCATTTTCGAGGACGACACCGATATATACTGGGCGCGCAGCCGCGTGTTGGAGTATCTGAACACCGTCAGCGGCAAACTCCCCGAGGGCGTTACCCCCGTCCTCGGCCCGGACGCGACGGGTGTGGGATGGGTGTTTGAGTACGCTCTCATTGATAAATCCGGAAACCATACGCTTGCCGACTTGCGTTCGTTTCAGGATTGGACGCTGAAGTACTACCTTGAAAGCACTCCCGGTGTTGCCGAAGTAGCAAGCGTTGGAGGATTCGTGAAGCAGTATCAGGTCAACGTGAATCCCAACGCACTGCTTGCCTACAATATCCCGTTGATGGATGTTATGGAGGCAATTCGCAAAAGTAACAACGACGTGGGTGGACGTGTGCTCGAAGTCTCCTCGACAGAATACTTTGTTCGCGGGCGAGGCTATATCAAATCGTTGAAGGATATCGAGAGTATCCCTATCGGGACAGACGGCAATGGAACGCCCGTGTTGGTGAAGAATATTGGGAAGGTTGAATTTGGACCTGAAATCCGCCGCGGGCTTGCTGAGTGGAACGGCGAAGGCGAGGCGGTCGGCGGCATTGTCGTCATGAGATATGGTGAGAATGCTCTCGACGTCATCAACCGGGTCAAGCAAAAAATCGAAGACATTAAACCGTCGCTCCCGGAAGGTGTGGAACTTGTTACCGCGTATGATCGCGCCGACCTTATCGAACGAGCGATCGCGATGTTGAAGGAAGTGCTCTCTGAAGAAATGCTGATCGTCAGTCTCGTGATTCTGCTCTTTCTTTTTCACTTCCGCAGCGCGCTGGTGCCGATTGTCACATTACCCATAGCGGTGCTCGTCTCGTTCATTCCGATGTACTACATGGGAATTACATCCAACATCATGTCATTGGGCGGCATCGCTATTGCCATCGGCGCTATGGTGGATGCTTCCATTATCCTCGTGGAGAATGCACACAAGAAGCTCGAAGGCTGGGTTGAAGGTTCCGGACCCATCCATCGAGAAGACCTGATTATCGGCGCGCTGAAAGAAGTCGGCAGGCCGATTTTCTTTTCATTACTGGTTATCACCGTCTCTTTCCTCCCAATTTTTAGTTTGCAATCACAAGAAGGAAGATTGTTCAAGCCGCTCGCGTACACAAAAACATTTTCAATGTTTTTCGCCGCGATCATTGCTATTACCGTTGCGCCTGCTCTTATCTTGTGGCTTGTCCGGGGAAAAATCCATTCGGAAGAACGGCACCCGGTCAGCAAATTGCTTCACCGGTTGTATCACCCAGCCATTGATTTTGTCCTGGCACACAGCAAGAAAGTCATCATTGTTGCAGTGCTTATGATGGCTGGCACGGTGCCGGTCTATTTTCTGCTGGGCTCTGAGTTTATGCCCCCGTTGAACGAAGGGACGATACTCTTCATGCCCACGTCGGTACCGGGCATGCCTGCCTCCGAAGCGAGTAAGATTTTGCAATTGCAGGATCAAATCCTTAAAGGATTTCCGGAAGTGCAAACAGTCTTTGGTAAGGTTGGACGGGCGGAAACCCCGACCGACCCCGCCCCGCTGAGCATGGTGGAGACCATCATTACGCTCAAGCCGGAAGACCAGTGGCGTCCGGGCGTCACATGGGAGAAACTCGTTAAGGAGATGGACGAACAACTGAAATTCCCCGGCATGGCAAACATCTGGTGGATGCCTGTGCAGACCCGCACGGAAATGCTCACGACCGGTATCCGGAGCAATCTCGGGATTAAAATTTTCGGTCCGGATTTACGAGAAATTGAGAAAATTGGCATTGAAATCGAACAGGTACTCAAGCAACTTCCCGATACACGCTCGGCATTTGCAGAGCGCGTGACGGGCGGATATTATGTCGATTTTGAGGTGCGGAGAGAACGCGCCGCGCGGTACGGCCTTACCGTGGACGACGTAAATATGATTGTGGAGTCCGCCATCGGCGGCGAGAATGTCACAACGACCGTCGAAGGCAAGGAACGGTATCCTGTCAACGTGCGATATGCGCGGGAACTGCGCGATAATCTCAACCGCCTCGAGCGTGTGCTTGTGCCCGTTCACGGCGGCGCTCAAATTCCGTTGGCTGAACTTGCCGATATCCGGTTTTCTTCAGGCGCGCCGATGATTTACAACGAAGGCGGTTCACGGCTTGGTTACGTCTTTGTGGATGTTGTCGGCAAAAGTTACGGCGACTACGTCGCTCATGCAAAGCAAGCGGTGCAAGACCTTGTGACCGTTCCTCCTGGGTACTATCTGGAATGGACCGGACAGTACGAACACATCGAGCGAATGAAACAACGCCTCGTCATTATCGTGCCGGTAACGCTCTTTCTCGTATTTCTCTTGATCTATTTCAATACGAAATCCCTCGCGAAAACCGGCATCGTTCTGCTGGCAGTACCGTTCTCGTTAGTCGGTGCGGTCTGGTTTCTGTATCTTCTGGATTTCAACATCAGCATCGCCGTATGGGTCGGGTTGATAGCGCTTGCGGGTCTCGACGCGGAAACGGGAATCGTGATGTTGTTATACCTCGACCTCGCGTATGAGGAAAGAAAAAAAACAGGTACACTGCTTAGTCTGTCAGACTTAAAGCAGGCAATTCACTATGGAGCGGTGAAGCGCGTGCGCCCTAAGCTCATGACGATGGGCACAACGCTCATCGGCTTACTGCCCCTGATGGTCAGCACAGGCACAGGGGCGGACGTGATGAAACGCATCGCCGCCCCGATGATCGGCGGCATCACGACGTCAGTTGCCATGGAATTACTCGTCTATCCCGCAATTTTCTTCTTGTGGAAACAATGGCAAATGAAAAAAGAACAACAAGATCCCCGGCTTCAAACAGTAACAAATCATCAGGAGAAATAAATTATGAAAACGACCATTATGCTTGCCGTACTCGCGGCGGCGACTGTTTACGGATTGACCCTCATCGCCGCCCGCGGTGAAGACCCACAGCCTCTCGCCAAACAAGATTCGGCAGCCACGCGCCAGGTAGAACTCTACTCTTGCCCGATGCACCCTGACGTTACCTCCACTCAACC
>DATCJD010000327.1:0-7861 GCA_036507435.1 Bacteroidota bacterium | reverse complement strand
GCTCCACAGGTCCGACACCCCGCCGGCGTACTGCGACACGATATTCTTCGTGATGTCTTCGCGCAGTGCGACGCGCTTGTGCGTGCCCTTATCTCGCAGAAACACGACATGCATACGCTTCAGTAAATCCGGATTCTGTTTCCACCCGACCAGCTCGTTGTGGTTCATTTCTGGGAGCACGTTGCCGAACGCGAGTTGTTTCGCGTTCTCGGCAATTTGTCCGCGCCAGCGCACGGCAACGGAATCGAGGCGGTCGTTCGGCGCATAGACAACCGGTAATGTGCCGTGCAAGTGCTGAGCGAGCTTCAACGGCGCGTTCTCAGCATGGCTAGGGTCGCTAAACACGGAAGCCTTCGCGCGTAACAGTTTCACCGTCTCGTTGATTTCTTTTGTTTTGTTCTTTATGAATCCGAGCCGTGTGAACGCGACGAGCATCGGAAAAAACGAATAACCCAACGCCGCGCGGGGCTGGTAGCCTTTTTTGATTTCGATGACCGGGTGTTTGTGCCGCCTGGCGATCTTCGCCGTTTCGCCGTTCGTCGTGATACACAGGACGCGCGCCTTGCGTTTAACAGCGTCGGTGTGCGCGGCGATAGTCTCCTCGGTATTGCCGGAGTAGCTCGAGACGACCACGAGGCTCCCTTTGTCAACAAACTTCGGTAGAAAATAGTGCCGGTTAACGACGAGCGGAATCTGTAATTCCTGCGAGGCGTACGAGCGCAGGAGGTCGCCGCCAATCGCAGAGCCGCCCAGTCCCGTGACCACGATATTGCGAATACCCCGCACGTTCAGCGTGAACTTGGCGGATGTGCCGATGCGCACCGCATCTTCTATCTGGTCCGGGAAATCCCGTATCCAGCTATACATACCCGTCGGGTCGAGTCGTTTGATGTCGTTGAGGGTCATAAGTTTTATTAACCTTCGGAAGGTTTTGCTATTCCATCAACATATCCGGGAATTTCTCTTTCATAACCGACCCAAGATATGCTTTGATTTCATCTTCCGTTTCGAGTTCCAATACACGCAGAGCGACACGCTGTGCTTCTTCATAGCTTACCGAGCGAATAATTTTTTTGACTTCGGGCAACACGGTGCCGACGACGCTGAATTCATCCAGCCCAAGCCCCAACAGCAGAATAGTCGCCATCGGGTCGCCCGCCATTTCACCGCACATCCCGACCCAGATATCGTGGTTCTTCGCGCGTTCGATAATGCGTCGGATGAACCGCACAACGGCGGGGTGGAATTCCTGGTACAGCGACGACACGAACTCGTTCCCGCGGTCAACCGCGAGCAGGTACTGGATCAAATCATTCGTGCCGATGCTGACGAAATCCACTTCTTGCGCAAGGTCATCTATCACGACTGCGGCGGCGGGGACTTCAATCATCACGCCGACAGTCATTTTGTCGTCGAACGGAATTTTTTCCGCGCGTAACTGCGCTTTCGCTTGCTCGAGTAATTCTTTCGCCGCGCGCACCTCTTTAATATTGGAGACCATTGGGAACATCACGGCAATGTTGCGCCGCGTGCTCGCGCGCAGGATGGCGCGCAGTTGTTCGAGGAACAACTCGCGCTTTTCCAACAGCACGCGTATCCCCCGCCAGCCCAAAAACGGATTTCGTTCTTTTACTTTCTGTGCCATCATTTTATCGCCGCCGATATCGAACGTGCGGATAATGACGCGCTTGGGGAACATCGCATCGGCAAGTTGTTGGTACTCGTACAATTGCTCGTCTTCGGAGGGGAACACTTCTTTGCCGATGAGAAGAATTTCCGAGCGGTACAGCCCGATACCGTCCGCGCCCTGCATGCGGATGAAATCCAATTCCTGTATAAATTCGACGTTGGCGGAAAGCTCGACCCGCCGCCCGTCTGTTGTTTCCGCCGGCAGGTCGCGCAAACCGGACAGCCGTTGTTCGAATTCTTCAAAATGCGACCTGCGCAGAACGTAATCTTTAATTGTTTGTTCAGACGGGCGGAGGATCACCACGCCGCTGTAGCCGTCGACGATGACCGCGTCGCCATTTTTTACAGCCGAGGTAATATCGCGCAAGCCGAGCACGGCGGGGATTTTCAGCGCGCGCGCCAGCAGTGCCGTGTGCGAGGTCACGCCGCCGGCGTCGGTCGCATAGGCGAGGACTTCGTTGCGGCTCAGGATCATCGTGTCCGCCGCGGTGAGGTTGTACGACACGACGACGGCGGAGCCTTCGAGGCGCGAGATCAGCTTTTGTTCCTGCAAATTTCGCAAGATGCGGCCTCGCACGTCGTCAACGTCGTGCGCGCGTTCGCGTGTGTACTCATCGTGCGCGGCAAGCATCATCTGCCGGTATTTTTCGATTTCATTATATACGACGTACTCGACGTTTTTGCACTCCGTCCGCACGCGCTTGAGTATCGTATCGAAGAGGAACGAGTCTTCTAAAATCAGCACCTGCGCCTCGAAAATCTTCGCCTGGTGCTCGCCCAATTTTTTTTCCGCATACTCGAGGATCTTGCGCAATTCTTTTTGCGAGCGTGCGAGCGCTTGATTGAGGCGCGCGGTCTCCCGCTCGATATCTTCGCGCGCGATAACGCGCTCCTCGATTGCCGGGGCGTCTTTCTCGAACAGGAACACGGGTCCCATGGCTATGCCCGGCGACGCCGCGATGCCTTTCAGAATCAATTCTTGTTGTATGTTGACGGTTTCCACAATAAAACAGTTATCAGTAGTCAGTTATCAGTTGTCAGGAATCAGTTTATTGTTGCGGTTCGCCGAAGCCTTGCTCAAACAGTTCCACGACCGCTTTCGCCGCTTCTTCTTCGTCGGGACCGGAAAAGCGGAGTTGCAACGTCGAGCCTTGCTCGGCGGCGAGCGTCATGACGCCGATGATGCTTTTGCCGTTGATTTCGAACCCGTCTTTGTCGATGAAAAAATCCGATTTGAATTTCGCCGCCGTCTTCACGAGTGAAGCCGCGGGCCGCGTGTGCAATCCAGCTTTATTTTTAATCGTAACGGTGCGTTCGGTCATAGCTCCACGGTTAATGTGTGCGGTGCAAGAGCATGTAGGTGAACCAGTGGAGCATATCGCGCGCGGGCGACCGGCGGAGATGGCGCAATTCGTGTTTCGCCTCGGCGAGGTCGTGCGCGATACGCGTCCGGGCGGCGTCAATCGCTCCCGTTTCGAGATAGATGCGCTGGAAGTCTTTGATGTTCTTCCGGGGGACTCCTCCGTTGCGCGCAAACGAGAGCAACAACCGCTTGTCACTGCCGCGGGCGTGGCGCAGTGCTTCAAGATACAGGAATGTCCGCTTACCCCCCTGCACGTCACTGCCGATGGTTTTGCCGAATTCTTTTTCGTCCGCGGTAATATCAAGCAGGTCGTCTTGAATTTGGAATGCCCGCCCGACATGCTCGCCGAACCTGCGCAGGGCGGCGACTTGCTGTTTCGTCCCTTTGCCGATGAGCGCGCCTAGCTCGGCAGAGACGGAAACAAGTTTGCCCGTTTTTTTCTGGATCATGAGCAAATAATCGTCCACACGCACATTCGGTTTTCTCTCAAATTCTTTATCGTACGCCTGTCCCTCGCAGACTTCGACAACGCCTTCGGTGAACACGCGCGAAACGTCGTGGATGCGCGGAGACTGTGTTTTCAACAGCGCGCGGTAGGCGAGCGCCAGCAATTCATCGCCGACGAGAATAGCGGTATTTTCGTCCCATTTTTTATGAACGGTTGCTCTGCCGCGGCGCGCAGTGGCGTGGTCCATAATGTCGTCGTGGACGAGTGTAAAATTATGAAGAAGCTCCATCGCCGCGCCGGCGTGGAGCGCATCGCGTTTCGAGCCGCCCGCGGCTTCGCACGCCAGCAGGACGAGCACAGAACGCACACGCTTGCCGCCCCCGCTTAAGATGTACCGCACCGGCTGGTAGAGCGACGGGGGCTGGGCATCCTTCACAAACCGTTGCAGGTATGCATCAACCAGTTGTTTGTATTGTATGTAGCGTCGTTCAAAGGGCATAGGTGTGAAATATTCTATAATAGAGAGTTCTGAAAAATTCTCAGAATAATGTCATCCCGAGTTCGCCGCGGCGAACGAGGGATCTCTCCCTTGAATTTGTACGAAAAACGAGATTCCTCGCTTCGCTCGGAATGACACCGTACTGAGACTTTTTCAGAAGTCTCTCATACATTATCCACGAAGGACACGAAGAAACACGAAGTAAAAATATTTTATTGTTTCTTAGTGTCCTTCGTGAACTTCGTGTAGGCGCTATGGTGTCTTTAATACAAGCTGTTGATTTTGCAACTCGGAAATAGTGCGCGAGCCTGTGAGAAACATAGCGCCCTTCAACTCCATTTCCCAGCGCGTGATTTCCTGAGCAAGCCCTTTTGTGCCGCCGGCTTCGAGGGCTTTCAAAAACGACCGCGCGGAGCCGCCGAGGTTTGCGCCGAAGGCAAGAGACTTTGCGAGGTCGAGTCCGTTGTGTAGCCCGCCCGATGCAATAACGGTGAGCGAGGGCGTTTGTTGTCTCAAGCTCGTAACTTGCCGGAGTGCGTCGACCGTCGGGATACCCCAATCCCAGAACGCGTCGGCGAAGCTTCTGACGGTTTTCTTTTTGCCCTGAGACGCTCCATTGCGGCGGAGGATTTCCACTCCCGCCCAGCTTGTTCCGCCAGAGCCGGCGACGTCTATAATAGAGACGCCAACCTCGATGAGTCTCTTCGCGACGTGGGCGGAAATTCCGGCGCCAATTTCTTTCACTATCACCGGGACCGACAGGCGTTTCACGAGCATGGCAATGCCGTTCAGGACGCCACGAAAATCCGTACTGCCTTCGGGCTGGAGAAATTCCTGCAACGGGTTGAGATGTACGGCGAACCCGTCCGCGCGCACGAGGTCAATGAGCCGGAGGACGGGCGTTGCGTCCTTCAAGCGCGCAACTTCCGCCGCGCCGATGTTGCCGAAGACGGCAATGTCGGGAGCTGCTTCGCGCACAACGCTGAACGTACGGTGAAACGTCGAATTCTCAATCGCCTGGCGCTGGCTTCCCACGCCCATCGCAAGCCCCTTCTCGGCGCAGACTTCGGCAAGCCCGCGGTTGATGCGTGCGGCGTCCGCATAGCCGCCCGTCATGGACGACACAATCAACGGAAACGATAGCCGTTTGCCGAGGAACGAAACGGAAGTATCAAGGTCGGAAAAATTCAGTTCGGGAAGGGCGTTGTGGAGGAACTCCCAGCGTTCAAAGCCGGCAGTTTTGGAGCGAAACGAGACATCCTTCGAAAGCGTGATTTCGACATGCTGTTGTTTGCGCGAAGATGTCCGTGTAGATTTCATAATACATGATGATTTTGCTCTATAATAGTGAAATGAGCCGCGAGAGTCAAGGTAAGGAATGTGTAGGTATCACGTGCCGATTCGCCGCGCCTTGATTGCAATAAAGGCGGCGGTGGCGTAGCGTATGCGCGTGTTCTTCAGCTTGTCGAACAGCGCAAGTACCGTATCGAGATGGCGGTCGGCATTCACGCCGAGCACGTTCCGGGCGATACGTGTGTAGGCAAGCATGATAATGCGGGGGTGGTGGGAGAGCGCCTGAATCTCTTCGACCTCAAAGCCGCTGTTTGCCAGCGCGGTCATAAGCTGTTTACGGGTGAGGCTTTTCCCCAGATAATAGGGCGTGATGCGCAGAGCGGAGAGAACTTTCAATACGGCGTACATAGGATTCCACGGATTATCAAGCGTGACGATTAACTGTCCGCCGGGTTTGAGGATGCGCGCGGTTTCAACAAGTGAGTCAATAATTTCGCGCTTGGTGGCGAAGTGGTCGAGTGTGGAATTGGAAACAATAATATCCACTGTGCCGGGCTTAAACGGAAGTTGTCGGATATCGGCGGCGACGCTGGAGAATTTCGACGCCCCTGATTTCGAAGCCCGCTTTCCTGCTCGCGTAGCGACTTCGGAGGAAAAATCCATCCCCACGCCGTGAGCAGACCGGTGGCTCAGGTCGAAGAAAAACTGGTCGTCGCCGGTCGCTTCTTCGAAGAGGTCGGTTTTCAGAGCGACCTTTCCCTGCAAGTCCGGCGCCCATGCGGCAAGCAAGGCGAGGTGCATGGCTTTGCGCTGGCGGGCGAATGCGGGGTCGAGGTACGGATGCTCAGACACTCGCCGCACGACGTCGTCCCAGTACGAGCTTGTCCCGATGAGATGATGGTATCGCTTGAGAAACACTTGTGCTCTCGTTGTTGAAGAATGTAGTGAAGGTTAAATGATTGCCCGGCGGCAGAAAATCGTGAAAAGAATACTCACAAAAGTGCAGAGAAGCAATTGGAAAACGCAGGAAAGCGTTTGTTTGTCTGGCAATACTTTGTTATCTTGACGCCGTTTCACAAACAACACAAAGCACATGCGCGTTATCATACCCGTTGCAGGCGTTGGAAGCCGCCTCCGTCCGCACACCTATACCGTCCCGAAAGTTCTTCTCAACGTTGCCGGCAAGCCGATTATCGGCCACATTTTAGACCGGCTGATTGAAGACGGCTTCAAGGAAGTCACCGTCGTGGTGGGCTATCTCGGCGACAAAATCAAAGATTACATCCTCAAGGAATACTCCATTAAGGTGGATTTCGTCGAGCAGGAGGAGCGGTTAGGACTCGGACACGCAATTTATCTTTCGAAACACACCATCTCACGCGACCCCATCCTTATCGTTCTCGGCGATACCATTTTCGACGTCGACTTTAAAGGATTTACTCAGAGCGGAAGCTCCACGATCGGCGTGCGGGAGGTGGAAGACGCGCGGCGTTTCGGCGTGGCGGAAACGAAAAACGGTTTCATCACGCGGCTGGTGGAAAAACCGGAACACCCGACGAGCAATCTCGCCGTGGTGGGTCTCTATTATATAGAGCACCCGGATAAGCTCGTGGAGTGCCTCAAAGAGATGATCAAGAAGAGCATCAAGACGCGGAACGAGTTTCAACTTACCGACGCGCTGCAAATGATGATCGACCAGGGCGAGAAGATGAAAACGCATACCATAGATGGCTGGCACGATTGTGGCAAGCCGGAAACATTGCTGGAAACAAACCGTATTCTGTTAGACCGTTTGCCCGCTCCACCCACAATGAATGGCGTTGTTTTACAGCCGCCCGTGTATATCTCGCCGAAAGCAGTCGTGAAAAATTCCGTCATAGGGCCCTATGCGGCGATTGCAGACGGTGCGAAGGTGGAAAATTCCGTGATCCGGAATTCCATCATCAGCGAAGACGCAACAGTGGCGAACTCCATGCTCGAGGATTCCATCGTCGGCACGAGCGCCGTTATCAAAGGAAGTTTCAAACGAATCAACATCGGCGATTCGTCTGAACTGGAGTTTTATTAATTGCGTTGCCGATAGCCTCTTTCTGTCCCCCTCATAGAGGGGGAAAAAAGGGGGGAGGTTTTTTTTTCACAGCAAGTTTCAATATTTTTTACATTCAGGAAACCCCCTATGCGCTACCTGTTTACTTCGGAATCCGTTTCCGAAGGACATCCCGATAAAGTGTGCGACCAGATTTCGGACGCCATTCTCGACGCTCTGCTTGCGCAGGACAAGAATTCCCGCGTCGCGTGCGAAACGTTCGTCACGACCGGCATGGTGCTCGTCGGCGGCGAAATTACCACGCACGGATATATCGAAGTGCAGGATATTGTCCGGCGGGTTATTCGGGAGATCGGCTACACGGATGCCTCGTACCGGTTTGATGCGGAGTCCTGCTCGGTTATCTCCGCCATCCATTCGCAGTCGCCGGATATCGCGCGCGGCGTCGATCGCGGCGGGGCGGGCGACCAGGGGATGATGTTCGGCTATGCGTGCTCGGAAACCGACGAGTATATGCCTATG
>DATCJD010000326.1:0-3305 GCA_036507435.1 Bacteroidota bacterium | reverse complement strand
CCGGAGCCGGTGCGGCAGATCGACAAGCCGTTCCTGATGCCGGTGGAAGACGTGTTCTCGATTACGGGCCGTGGAACGGTCGGTACAGGCCGTGTTGACCGCGGGAAGTGCAAGGTCGGTGATGAAGTTGAAGTCATCGGTCTCGGCGCGCACAAGAAGACGGTCGTGACCGGCGCGGAGATGTTCCGCAAAGAGTTGGATGAAGTGATGGCGGGCGACAACGCAGGCTTGTTGTTGCGCGGCGTTGAAAAAACGGACCTCGAGCGCGGCATGGTTATCGCCAAGCCGGGTTCGATTACCCCGCATAAGAAATTTTCGGCGCAGGTGTACGTGTTGAAGAAAGAAGAAGGCGGACGCCATACGCCGTTCTTGACCGGCTATCGCCCGCAGTTCTACTTCCGTACAACGGACGTCACCGGCGTTGTCACCCTTCCGCAAGGCGTGGAGATGGTGATGCCCGGCGACAACCTTGACGCCATCAACGTCGAATTGATTTCGACGATCGCGATGGAAGAAGGTCTCCGGTTCGCCGTCCGTGAAGGCGGACGCACCGTTGGCGCAGGCGTTGTGACGAAGATTGTCGAATAATCTGCAATTCCGTTCCGCGTTCGGGACGGAATTTTTTTCTGTACGCCTAAATGCAAGGAGCAAGCGTGGCTGGTCAAAGGATACGCATCAAGCTGAAGTCATACGACCATAACCTGATCGACAAATCGGCGGAGAAGATTATCAAGACCGTCAAGTCGACCGGCGCGGTGGTATCGGGTCCTATCCCGTTGCCGACGAAGCGGTCGCTCTATACGGTACTGCGTTCGCCGCACGTCGATAAGAAGTCGCGCGAACAGTTCGAGACCCGCTCCCACAAGCGGCTCATCGACATTCTGAACTCTACCAGCAAGACGGTGGATTCGTTGATGAAACTCGAATTGCCTGCCGGCGTGGATGTTGAAATTAAGGTCTAGTTGGCAACAGCCGGTACGGCGGCGTGTGCGCCGCCAAAAGAATTCTCGTTTAGCGTGCCGGGGTGTACCCTGCACACCGAACGACAGTGCTTGAGACGACTATGGAGGTGTTTAGACAGTGAGCGGCATTCTTGGTAAAAAAATCGGCATGACGAGTCTGTTCGATGACAAGGGTGAATCAATCCCCTGTACGGTTATCGAAGCAGGACCATGCGTGGTCACGCAGGTTAAGACAAAAAACCGCGACGGCTATGACGCTATCCAGCTCGGGTTCGACTCGAAGCCGGAACGGCTGGTCAATAAGCCGATGCACGGGCACATGGCGAAAGCCAAAGCGAAGCCCGTTCGCTATATCCGCGAGTTCCGGGGTTCGAACGGCATACCCGCCGAGCTTGGTGCCGAAGTGCGCGTCGACTTATTCCAGCAGGGCGATGTCGTCAACGTCACGGGCCGCTCGAAAGGGCGAGGGTTCCAGGGCGTGGTGAAACGGCATCATTTCGGCGGCGTCGGTATGACGACGCACGGAGCGTCCGACCGCGTGCGTGCGCCGGGTTCGATCGGCTCAAGCTCGTATCCTTCGCGTGTGTTCAAAGGCATGCGCATGGCGGGAAGAATGGGGTTTGAGCAGGTCACGGTCCGCAATCTGCGGGTTGTGAAGGTGATTCCCGAATCCAACATCCTCATTCTTAAGGGGTCGATTCCGGGAGCCATCAACAGCTACGTCCAAATTGTCAAAGAAGGCTAATGTCCATGCAGATCGATGTATTGAAAATAGACGGGTCTCTGAGCGGCGAGAAAGTAACGCTCTCCGCGGACGTGTTCGGCATCCAGCCGAACGACCACGCCATTTACATGGTGGTGCGGTCGATTCAGGCGAACCAACATCAGGGCACCCATAAAGTAAAACCCCGCAATGAAGTGCGCGGCGGCGGCAAGAAGCCGTTCAAGCAAAAGAAAACCGGCGGAGCGCGGCGCGGCACGAACAGGTCGCCGTTGTTGGTCGGCGGCGGTTCGATTTTCGGTCCTATTCCGCATGATTATATCATTAACGTGCCGACAAAGGTGCGTAAGCTCGCGCGGAAATCCGCTCTGAGCTACAAGGCGCAGGACAAAGCCATCGTGGTGGTGGAAGATTTTACGTTCGGCGAGGTGAAGACGAAGCAAGTGGTAGGAGTGTTGAAGGCGCTCTCGTTGAACGGGAAGAAAACATTATTGATGACGCCTGCATCCGACGGCGTGCTCGTGAAATCCGGGCGCAACATCCCGACGCTGAACATCCGCACGGCGGACAAAGCGTCGACATTCGAGATTTTGAACACCGACGTGCTGATGATTCAAAAAAGCGCGCTCGGCGTTCTTGAGAATTCGTTGAAGAACTGAGGAACTCATGATTGGAATTATCCGACGGCCTATCGTCACCGAGAAAATTTCCTTGTTGCAGGATAAACAGCGGAAGTACGCGTTTGAAGTCGACCCGAAGGCGAATAAAATTCAAATTGAAAAAGCCGTCGCCAAAAAGTTTAACGTCACCGTTCAAGCCGTCCACACGATGATGGTGAAGGGGAAGAAGAAAACGCAGTTGACGCGCTCGGGGCGTTTCCAGGGCACCAAACGCACATGGAAAAAAGCGATCGTGACGCTGAAAGAAGGCGATAAGATCGATTATTTTGAGAACGTGTAAGCAGTAGCAGAAAACGAGAAACGTTATGGCAATCAGAAAATTACGTCCGATGACCCCCGGCACCCGGTTCTTTTCGGTCTCCACATTCGAGGAGGTCACGAAGGACAGGCCGGAGAAAGCGCTGGTTCGTCCGCTGAAGAAATCCGGCGGGCGCAACAACCTCGGCAGAATTACTTCGCGTCACCGCGGCGGCGGACACAAACGCGCCTACCGTGTGATTGATTTCAAACGCGACAAGCGCGGTGTGGAAGCGACCGTTGCGGCTATCGAGTATGACCCGAATCGCGCATCCCGCATCGCCCTCTTGCATTACCGAGACGGCGATAAGCGGTACATCGTAGCGCCGGACGGGTTGAAAGTGGGAGCAGTTGTGGCGGCAGGTCCCGGCGTTGAAGTTCAGGTCGGTAATGCCATGCCGTTGCAAGACGTTCCGGTGAGCACGTTCATCCATAACGTCGAAATGAGGCCCGGCAAGGGCGGACAACTCGGACGCAGCGCGGGCAACGCTCTTCAACTGATGGCGAAGGAAGGCAATTTTGCAACATTGAAAATGCCTTCGGGCGAGGTGCGGAAACTCCCGATCACCTGCTATGCCACCATCGGTACGGTAGGAAATACAGACCATGAAAATATCAGTCTCGGTAAAGCGGGGCGTTCGCGGT
>DATCJD010000325.1:0-3963 GCA_036507435.1 Bacteroidota bacterium | reverse complement strand
AAATCACCATCGACTCGTCGACGGCCTTCATCATATCATAGAGCGTCAATGCGGCGGCGGTGGCGGCGGCGAGGGCTTCCATCTCTACGCCGGTCTTGTAGATGGCTTTCACTTCGGTCGTAATTTCAATACGGGAGTCCTGCACATCGAACCTGCACTCTATATAATCGAGCGGCAACGGGTGGCAGTACGGGATGAGCATGCTCGTATTCTTAGCGGCTTGCACAGCGGCGACTTTCGCCACGGCGAGCGCGTCTTTCTTGGGAAGCGTATTCTCACGCAATGCTCTAACAGCCGCCGGGCTTGCCGTCAGCGTCGCAGAGGCGATTGCCGTGCGCAGTGTGCTGGATTTCTTGGAGATGTCGATCATAGGATTATCAGTCTATTTTCGGACAATAATATAAATAATAATCAGTGCGAATGATACCTCTCCGGTTAGAATTTCTCCCCTGTTTTTCATATATTCGTTATCCCCTGAACACTGGAGCATACCATGAAAAGCACAGACAGCTATCAAACCCATTCCGAACTCAAAGTCGGAAGCCACTCTTACAAGTACTATTCCCTTCCGAAACTCGAAAAGAGCATCGGCACGAAGCTCGGCCGTCTGCCGATTTCCCTGAAAATCCTGCTCGAAAATCTCCTCCGCAAAGAGGACGGCAGAGTCGTCCGCAAAGACGACATCGAGGCAATAGTTCGTTGGAACCCGAAGGCGACGCCCGATAAGGAAATAGCCTTCATGCCCGCGCGCGTGCTTCTGCAGGACTTCACCGGCGTGCCATGCGTAGTGGATTTGGCCGTGATGCGCGACGCCATGATTGCGATGAAAGGCGATGCGACGAAAATCAATCCCCTCCAGCCCGTCGACCTTGTCATTGACCACTCCGTTCAAGTGGATGAATATGGAAGCGCCGCTTCATTCTTATTGAACGTGGAAAAAGAATTTGAACGCAATAAAGAACGCTATGCGTTCCTGCGCTGGGGACAGCAGGCGTTTCAGAATTTTCGGGTCGTGCCGCCGGGCACCGGCATCGTGCACCAAATTAATTTGGAATACATCGCCCAGGCGGTCTTCACTGCGAAGTTGAACGGCGACATGTATGCGTATCCCGATACACTCGTCGGCACGGACTCACACACGACGATGATCAACGGGCTTGGCGTGCTCGGCTGGGGCGTTGGCGGTATCGAAGCAGAAGCCGCTATGCTCGGCCAGCCTATCTCGATGCTCATCCCGCAAGTGGTCGGATTCAAATTGCACGGCAAACTTCGACCCGGGTCAACTGCAACCGACCTCGTGCTTGTCGTTACGCAAATGCTCCGCAAGAAAGGCGTCGTCGGCAAGTTTGTGGAATTTTACGGCAGTGGACTTTCTTCGCTCAGCCTCGCCGACCGGGCAACCATCGGCAACATGTCGCCCGAGTACGGCGCAACGATGGGATTTTTCCCGATCGACAACGAGACGCTGAACTATTTGCGCTTCACCGGACGCAGTGCGGAAACCGTCGCCCTCGTCGAAGCCTATTGTAAAGAGCAGGGCTTGTTCCATTCCGCAAACAGTCCGGAACCGGAGTTTACCGACACGCTCGAACTCGACCTCGCAACGGTGGAGCCGAGCATTGCGGGACCCAAGCGCCCGCAGGACCGCGTGTTGCTTTCGACCTCCAAACGGTCATTCCGCTCGTCGTTGGTGGAGATGCTCGAAGCAAAGGGCGCGTCGCTGAATAAAGAAGCCGCGTCCAAGTGGGTGGATGAAGGCGGAAGTGTTACGGCCCCTATTGTTGAAAAATCTATCGTTGATAACTGCCTCAAGTCCGTGCACGTTCGCAAGAACGGTTCGGAATTCGACCTGATGCACGGCTCGGTCGTCATCGCCGCCATCACGAGTTGCACGAACACGTCCAATCCTTCGGTGATGGTCGCCGCAGGATTGCTCGCGAAAAAAGCTGTCGAGCGCGGGCTGACCTCCAAGCCATGGGTGAAAACAAGCCTCGCTCCCGGCTCGAAAGTCGTGACAGACTATCTCGCAGAAGCGAAGCTCTCGAACTTTCTCGACCAACTCGGTTTCAACCTCGTCGGCTACGGCTGTACGACGTGCATCGGCAATAGCGGACCCTTGCCGGAATCCATCGCCAAGGCTGTGCAGGACAACGACCTCGTGGCGGTTTCCGTGCTCTCCGGCAACAGGAATTTCGAAGGCAGAATCAATCCCCACGTGCGCGCAAACTATCTCGCCTCTCCCCCGCTCGTCGTTGCCTATGCTCTCGCGGGCACGATGAATACTGATATTCAAAACGACCCTATCGGGATGGGGAAAGACGGCAAGCCCGTCTATCTGAAAGATATCTGGCCCTCGCCGGAAGAAGTGGAATCCACGATCCGGGCGTGCGTCAAATCTGAAATGTTCCTGAAGCAGTACTCCAATGTCTTCGAGGGCGAGAAGGAATGGAGCAGTCTGCCCGTGCCGAAGGGCGCGCAGTATGTATGGGACGGGAATTCGACGTACATCAAAGCCGCGCCGTATTTCGAGAACCTGCCGCGTGAACCGAAGCCGCTTCAAAATATCAACGGAGCGCGGGCATTGGCGGTCTTAGGCGATTCCGTCACGACGGACCATATCTCGCCCGCCGGGGCTATTGCTCAAAAATCGCCCGCCGGGAAATACTTAATGGAGAACGCTGTTCAGCCTTTGGATTTTAACTCTTACGGTTCCCGCCGCGGCAACCACGAAGTGATGATGCGCGGAACGTTCGCGAACATCCGTCTGCGCAACCAGATGGCTCCCGGCACCGAAGGCGGCTGGACGATCCACCCGTCTTCCAAAGAGCCTATCACGATCTTCGATGCGGCGGTGAAATATAAAGCGGAAGGTACGCCGCTCGTGATTCTCGCCGGTAAAGAGTACGGTTCCGGTTCTTCGCGCGACTGGGCGGCAAAAGGTCCACGCCTCCTGGGCGCGCGCGCGGTGATAGCCGAGAGTTTCGAGCGCATCCACCGGAGTAACCTCGTGGGGATGGGCGTACTGCCGTTGCAGTTCGAGGAAGGACAAAACGCGAAGAGCCTCGGCTTAACAGGATTCGAGACGTACGACATTGAGGGTGTCGCCGAGAACCTGCAACCGATGAAGAAAATGACCGTAACAGTTAAGAAGCCGGACGGCAGTACGGTAAAGTTCACTGCCATCGCCCGTATCGATACCCCGAACGAAGTTGATTATTATAAGAACGACGGCATTCTGCAGTTTGTGTTGCGGTCGTTGCTGAAATAATGAATGACGTCATGAAAATTTTCTTCTCATTTATCGCCTTGCTGTTCTATACAACCATTGCCATGGCTCAAACGCCGGATACCACTGTGACAACCCAGAAAGCGTACGAACTGATGCAGAGCGATACGAACATCGTCATACTCGATGTGCGCAGGCTGGAGGAGTTCACGAGCGAGTCGGGGCATTTGAGGAATGCGATTCTCATTCCAGTAGAAAAACTGGAGGAGCGTTTCAAAGAACTTGAACCGTATAAAAACAAAACCATCATCGCTGTGTGCCGCTCGGGAAACCGGAGCGGGCGTGCGGCGACATTCCTTAACGCACAGGGCTATACGGTGAAGAACTTGCTCGGGGGAATGCTGAAGTGGAACGAAGAACAATTGCCCGTGGTGAAAGAGGAAGAATAGACCCTTTTTCAATAATACTGTATCTGTCAGGCTGAGAGGAGTCTCCAGAAGGGATACCTTCGGCAGAAGCCTAAGGTGAATACCTCGAGACCCTTCGACTTCGCTCAGGGTGACATCTATTATTTTCTACGTAGCTCCGGCCTCAGTCTTCAGTTCTTTTTGTCTCTTCGCCATTCTCTTACTCAGCCACTCCCACACTCTGTAGAGTAACAGCACAGCAACAATCGCGCCGTAGGTGAGCGGACGCTGAGTATCGGCTTTCACCAACCAGAGATAGTGTATCACCCC
>DATCJD010000324.1:0-9087 GCA_036507435.1 Bacteroidota bacterium | reverse complement strand
GGTAGGGTGAGGTTTCAAAAAAGCGAGGTCCCCCTGGAGTCCCCTAATCCCGAATAAAAACTGCGGGACACAATAAACGTGGAGGAAAATGGATTTTTTTTGAGTTTATTTCCACACAACAATGTCTTCCAACGGCTTCCTGTGAATATCAGGGACAGTAACGTCCTCTTTCGGATAGCCGACTGGAATCAACAGAAAAGGCTTCTCGTTTTCGGGGCGGTTCAGGATTTTCTGCAGAAAGTCCATCGGGCTGGGCGTATGGGTAAGCGACGCCAGACCAGCGTGGTGGATTGCTGCCAACAGAAAGCCCGTAGCGAGTCCGACAGATTCCTTGACGTAATAGTTTTTATGGATGCGCTCGCCCTCCTTGTCATAATTCACAGCAAAGACGACAATGAGCGCAGGAGCGATTTCCAAAAATTCCTTGTGCCAGTCGGTGCCGAGCGCGGCGAGGTCGTCCAGCCACTCTTGCGGCATACGGTTTTCGTAGCTCTCGCGCTCTTCTTTTTCAGCCGCGATGCGAATTTCCTTTTTGATCGCCGAGTCGGTGACGACGGCAAATCGCCACGGCTGGCGGTTTGCGCCAGAGGGAGCACTGCCCGCCGCTTTGAGCAGTAGCTCCAAAAGCTCGCGCGGTACTGGCTTATCGGAAAATTCGCGCACGGTGCGTCGGCGTTGATATTCATCGTTAAACTCGCGCGCGCGGCGAAGCTGTTCATCGGGCGAGAACAAAGTAAAGTTCAAAGGGATAACATTTAGCATACTCACCCCTAAAGGTGGGACACATGTTCTGTATTAAAAATGATAAATCAATTGTTTTCGAAAAGCAAGGGAGAATGCGGGCTGAAAATAACGGCGTCCCGCCCTGCATTACAAATTGCTCAGCAAGACGCCCCTTGCAAGTAGACTGGCTAACTTTACAAAGGTTTCAAACCCTTCAGAAGGTTGTGATTACTTTCCGGAGAGTTGTTTGTACTTCTCCGTATACTTATTATACAAGCGTTTGTGTCTATCGCGCATGTCGAGTTTCTTGCCCTGGATGAATGCCTGCTCGACGGTTGTGCTGAGTTCTAACGGGTCGCCGTTCGTAATGATGAGTGTTGCGTCCTTGCCTGTCTCCAGCGAACCGACTCTATCTGCAATACCTAAAACCTGTGCGGCAGAGAGAGTAATAGCTTTCAGCGCATCTTCTTTAGACAGCCCGAATGCCGCCGCGGCCGCCGCATGGTGCGGCACTCTGCGCGAATTCGAAGCGCTTCCGTCGCCGGCAATGCAGAACTGCACGCCCGCCGCCTTCAGCATCATCGGCAGTTTATACCGTTCATCATAGTCGCCATATTGCCTCGCCGGGGCAGTAAGGATCGGTCCGACGATGACAGGGATATTCTTCGCCTTCAACTGCTCGGAAGCTCGTAAAGCGTCACGTCCACCAATGATAACAAGCTTCACACCTTCTCGCTCAGCCCATGTCACCGCGGCTTGAATCTGAGTTAATTCGTTCGCGTACACGTGAACTGGAACCTTCCCTTCGAGAACCGGGATCATCGCTTCCCACCGCGGGTCGGTTTCATAGTACGGAACGCCTTTTTGTGTTTCCGCCTTCTTGGCGATCATGTACCCGCGTGCATCGGCGAACGCGTCGTGCAGGGATTTCAATTGCTCATCGCGCTGGCGTTGCCAGGTTTCTCTCACCTGCGGTTGTCCACCTCCTCCAAATCCGAACCCGCCCTGCGTAAAAACCATCGAAGGCCAATTCACAACCAAACCAAGCGGGGCTTTCAACGTCATGTCTTCATACGTCCAGCCGTCCATCATCAACGCCGCCGCCGTACCGGAGATAATGCCGCTCGCGGGCCTGGAGTTGGCTATAAGGATGCCGCCGGAGCGCGCAACGGGGAACATTTCGCTTTCCGCATCCACGGCGACTTCCGCGCGCGCGTTCGGATTAATGGTACCGTTTTCACGCGCATCAAGCGTTCCGCGCACGGACCCGATTTCCGTCAAGCCCATATCGGAGCTTGCGTCGATAAGCCCCGGGTACACATGCTTGCCCGAAATATTGATACGCTCCGCGTCCGCAGGGATGGTTACAGTCTGTCCGACTGCAACGATGGTTCCTTTATCAAACAAGACGGTGCCGTTGGTGATAACTGCGCCGCTGACGGTGTGGATTGTTCCTCCAACAAGAGCGATCGGTTTCTTTTGCTTCGCCGCGGGAATCGGGTCGGAGGCAAGTGCGATGTTATAAAACATCCCAAGCAGAAAGAGCAGAAGCAGGATGTCATTCCGAGTCCCAACGTTTTTTGTTGAGACGAGGAATCTCGTTGTTCCAATGGGATACTTCGCTACGGGATGCCTCACGGGTTCGACAGGTTCACCGCAGGCTTCGTTCGGCATGACAACCCTTTTGTTAGTTTTCATTGTTGTAACCCTCCATATGGACGTCCATGGTTTCGTCGCACGAGTGCATGTGGTCTTCGTTCGGACGCCGCGCGCCGGCTTGCCGAGCGGCAGGAGTCGAAGCGCCGCCGTTTTTACTTGCCAGGATTTTTTGAATCAACGTTGACCGTTCTCGTTGAATCGTTTCGCGCAACTGCTCGTCCTCCTCGATATCGAAATATTTCTTGCCGTCCACCCACGTCTGCACGCATTTGGTGTACGTGGAAAGCGGGTTGCCGTTCCAAATAGCAATATCGGCGTCTTTGCCGATTTCCAACGAGCCGACCTTATCGGCGATGCCGAGTTGTATCGCGGGATTAATAGTGACGAATTTTAATGCCTCTTCGTCGCTTAGCCCGAACGGCATCGCTTTCGCCGCTTCCCAATTCAGCCGCGTAGCAAGCTGGGAATTGTCAGAATTGTACGATACTAAAACTCCCTGCGCCGCCATCAACGGAGCATTGCCGGGGATTGCCTCCCACGCTTCAATTTTATACGCCCACCAGTCGCTAAACGTCGAGCCGCCTGCGCCGTGTTTCGCCATCGCATCGGCGACTTTATAGCCTTCGAGCACGTGTTGGAAAGTGGCAATCCGGAAACCGAAATCCTCCGCAATCCGGATCATCATCAGAATTTCATCCTGCCGGTAGCTGTGGCAATGGACGAGCCTCTTGTCGTTGACGATTTCCACCAAAGCATCGAGTTCAATATCTTTCCGCGGCGGGATGCCGGCTTTGTTCTGTTCCCAGTTTTTCCATGCGCGTTCGTAATCCCGCGCCGCGTTGAACCTGTCTCTAATAACTTGCTCAACGCCCATCCGCGTTGAGGGATAGGGCACTTGTAAGTGCGGCAATGAGGACGAACTGCTCTTTACGTTTTCACCGAGTGCGAACTTGATGCCCGGCGGCGCGCCGACGATGAGCAACTCGTCGGGGAGTAAGCCCCAGCGCCACTTCACGGTCGCGTTCTGCCCGCCGATGGGGTTCGCCGACCCGTGCAAGATGTTCGCGGCTGTCGTGCCGCCCGCGAGCTGGCGGTACATCCAGATGTTCTCGCTGTCGAGCACATCTTCGATGCGGACTTCAGCCGTTACATTCTGAGCGCCTTCGTTCACCGACCCTGCAATAGCAGTATGCGAGTGCGCGTCAATCATACCCGGCGTCACGTGCTTGCCCGTCGCGTCGACGACCACTGCGTCGACGGGCGCCTGCAGGTTCTTGCCGATGCGGGCGATTTTTCCACGCGTCACAAGCATATCGGTATTTTCCAATTTGCCCTGTGCAGCTTGCGTCCACACTGTTCCATTCCTGATGAAGACGTTCGCAGGCTGGTCTGGTTGTTTTGCTCTGCCGTATGAGGCGGGCGGGAAGACGTCTGCGAACGACGCCATTTCAGGTTTCTTCGGTTGGGCTGTATCGGGTTCCGTTTTTGCTGGTTCTTTGCGCGTTGCCGACCACGAAAATGGTGTGCCATCGGTGCGGTCGCCGACGCCGAAGATGTCGTTCGCGCTGACGGCGCCCGACATTTGCACGACGCCTTTCATGCCGACCGAATCGGTGTTGACCGTAAATCCCAACCGTCCGGCGGAGAACGAGACCGAACTCAGGCGTAATGTTTTTCCGCCCCAAAGGATGGAACCGGTGGGTTTCTCGATGTCGCCACTCAGCGAAAGCGTAGCGGATTGGTTTTGGCCTCCAATGGATGCGGTGAGGTCCCACGTGCCGCGCGCATCAGCCGCGGGCGGCGGCTTCACGTCGTATTGCTTGCCGTCTACCCAGACCTCACGGATTTTCGTTTTCTCGCCGAACAAATCGCCGTCGGCTACAACGATGTTGGCAACTTTGCCAACTTCGAGTGTGCCGTAACTTTTCTCAACGCCTGCCCATTTCGCGGGCGTGGTCGTCAGCGCGGCGAGCGCACCATCTGCGCTCAAACCGCGGTCTATCGCTTTGCGGACTTGCGCCAGGAACGTACTGACGTCTCGCAGTGTTGCTGAAGTCAGGGCGATTGGCACACCCGCTTTCTCAAGCCTGCCGGCGTTTTCCGGCGCCGCGTCCCAATGACGTAGCGTCTCAAGAGTCGCGTTGGCGGCTTCTTCAGGCGTGTCTACGCTCGGGGTTTCGGGGAAATTTAACGGCACAATCACCGGCAGTTTCGTCGCTTTGACGGCGTCGACCCGTCGGTATTCGTTTCCACTCCCGCGCACGATAAGATTCAGCGAGAATTCCTTTCCGATTTTCGCCGCGCGGAGCAACGCAAATTCATCGTCGGCGTGTGTCACCACAGGCTGGCGGCGCTGGAGGGCATCCTGCAAAGCCGCGAGCGCATTGTTGCTTTCAGGGCGTGGTTGATTGGGATTTTTCGTATAGGAATCCCACGCCTTGCGGTACCAGTCGGCATCAAGCCATGTCTGGCGCATCATTGCTATAACACCCATGAGCGAGCCGGGGTACTGTCCACCGCCGAATCCGGGACCGACTTCAAAGATCATGTTCTGCGCGACATTGCGTTTCGCTATCAGTTCGCTTGCATTGCCGTCCCCTAATTGTACGAGCGCGCTGGAGCCGCGAAAAATGCCGCGCAGGGGACTCGAAAGAGCGAGAGTAAATCCCTGCGAGCGGAGTTTTTCCGCCGCCGCTTTGTCAGGCGTAAATTCTTCCGCAATATCGAACTCCGCGCGGATTTTCGGATTCCAGTGCGCCGAGCCTTTGAGCGCGTCGGACTGCTGTTGTGCCCCGGCTCCACCGCCACCCTGCTGTCCCGGTTGGGGTTGCGGCGGTTTGGGTGCGCCTATGTCGGATGATAGTTCGATGAGTCCCGCATATAGTGTGTAGCCCGTCATATCGTACACACGTGCGTCCGCGGGTGGCTGTACTTTTTCGCCTACTGCTTGAATGGTGCCGTTGCGGACGACGAGCGTCCCTTTGGCAACCACCTTGCCGGGGGAGACAACGATTTTCGCGTTGGTAAACGCGAAAACCTTTGGGGTATTTTCCCGCAAGGCGTGTACCGGGGCGGTCTGTGCGGCTACGCCCGTGACAGCCAGTACGAGAAAGAGCAAAACAGCAAGACATCGTTGCATGATAGCGCTCCTTACGAGTGATATATGAATGAAGCTGAGTTTGTTCTGCGTTGTGTTGGAAGAGTTGGACGGTACTGCATGATTCGATAGTATTTTTTACACGCGTCGAAACACCAACACCTGCCAGGAAAACGTCGCCTGCTCATGCACGAGTTCGAAGCCAAGCTCGGTTATGCGCGCGCGCATCTGTTGCCAATCGTGCCAGTACGGGCGGAATTTCATCCAGGTGAGTTTTGTAAACGCGATATGGATTAAAAAGAACGATTTGATGAGCGGATTATTCCGCGGGTGCGTGAGCGCGTAGACGCTCTGCGTTCTGCCGGCTGACTGTTTGAGCAACAAGTCGAGGTTTTCATAACAGCACACGACTTTATCCAACATTGTGATATCCGCATCAGGTAGCGTGCCCGATACCTCTACAAAATCGCCGACGACATACCGCGCTTTCTCCGCAACACCCATCGCGGCGGCAAACTGTTTAGCTTTTTCCACCATCCCCTCGGCAAGGTCGACCCCCACAGACTGCTTTGCGCCTTCCTTCAAGAGCGTGAGGTGCAACGCCCCGACGCCGCAACCGATATCGAGTATGTTTTTACCGGCGACCGGCTCGCGGCGGATGCCTTCCAGCAAAAGCTTCTGCTCTTTCGCGAGCCCCTTTTTGCGGAATTGCTTCTCGTACGTCTTCGACCAGCGCGAGAAGAATTTATTGGTGCCTTCGGTTGAGGGAGGCGTTGTACAGCAGGAAGACATAGTTACCTGTTGCGAGTTGTCAGTTCCGAGTTATTATTATTGTAGGGGCACGACATGTCGTGCCCGGCGCATCACATCACAAAATCCAATTCAAACATTTCGTAGTGCGTTTTTTTCATGCCGAGCCGCTCGTACGTTTGTTGTGCGCGGTCATTGTGCTTTTCGACGTACAGGCGAAGTCCGCACACGGTCTTTTCTTGTTTCGCGAGTTTTCCTACGTGGTCAAACAACGCCTTGAACACGCCCTTGCCGCGAACATCTTTCTGAACGTACACGCTCTGGATCCACCAGAACATCCCGTTCCGCCAGTCGCTCCACTCGTACGTGATGAGCGTCTGTCCGACAACAAAACCATTTTCTTCCGCTACGTAATAAATGCCCTTCGATGAATCACGAAGAACCGACTCAACCCCGGCGTGGAGACGCACCATATCTAAATCGATACCCTCCGTTTCATTTGCCATGAGGGCGTTGAATTCGGTAATCTTCGACGCGTCGGCAAGCGTGGCTGGGCGAATTGTGATTATCATGGCTCAAAGATAGGGCGAGGAGTGGAGAAAAGCAAAAGGAGAGTTTGCACGACAAGAAGTCATGGTAGGGGCACGACATGTCGTGCCCCTACAGTAAGAATTCCGAAATCACCCTCCCTATTTTTTCAAACTCTATCAGGAATGCATCGTGCCCGTGGATGGAATTGATTTCCGCGTAACGGGCGTTGGGAATGTGCCGCGCGATCTCTTTCTGCTCGGCGGGGTGGTAACGCTGGTCAGACGAGACTCCGATGGAGAGTGTGCGTACACGGATACTGCCGAGCGTATTGCGTAAGGTGTCCCTGCTGAGTGTGATATCGTGTAAGTCCATTGTGCGAGCCAAGAGCAGATACGTGTTTGCGTCGAACCGTTCAACAAGCTTTTGCCCGTGATGGCGAAGATACCGCTCGATTTCAAATACGTTTGCCGGGTCATAATACTTGCCGTCCGGACCGTGTTGCTCTCTGCCGAAGCGTTCTTCAAACTCCTGCGGACTCCGGTAGGAAATCATCCCGATCATCCGCGCCAACGCCAATCCTCGCGCGGGCTGGTTGATGTAGTTTCCATTCTGCCAATCCGGGTCACTCGTAATTGCCGCTCGAGCGGCGGCGTTTAAGGCTAAACACCATGCCGGCTGTTTCGCGGCAGTGGAAATCGGAATAATTGTTTCGCAGAAATCCGGATATAACAACGGCCACTCCAGCGCCTGCATGCCGCCGAGTGAACTGCCGCTCACGGCGGCGAGCCGGTTCACGCCGAGCACATCGAGCAGGCGTTTTTGCACCCGGACAATATCCCGCACGGATATTTGTGGAAACAACATCCGGTGCGGCTGTCCCGTTTTTGGGTTGACTGAAGTCGGTCCAGTTGTCCCGTAGCAACTGCCTAAAATATTTGGAGAGACAACGAAATACTTGTCTGTATCAAAGGCTTTACCGGGTCCTATCAAACCGTCCCACCACCCCGACGTTTTATCGTCGGGAAAGTTGTATCCCGCCGCGTGTGCGTTCGCTGTCAGCGCGTGGCAGATGAGGACGGCGTTAGTGCCTTCACCGTTCAGCGTGCCGTAGGTTTCGTAAACGACGGAGATAGGCGCAAGCGTCGCGCCGCAGTCCAGCGTGAGCGGATCATCTTCGCCGTAGAGTTGAATGGCTTGTGTCTCTACCAATTCTAACGTGTCTATACTTTGCGTCATCTCATGCCTCGCTCTTCACAGTCGTTGTCGAGACAACTATCTTGAAGCTCAGCGCGCGGTCGAGGTCTTCCAATAAATCGTTCACGTCTTCGATGCCGACGGAGAGCCGCAGGACACGCTCGTTGATGCCTGCTTCCGCGCGGAGCTTTGCGTCCATCGACGCGTGCGTCATCGAGACCGAGTGCGAGATGAGCGACTCAACGCCGCCGAGCGATTCCGCTACGGCAAAGATTTTGACGGAGCGAAGAATACGGGTGACTTCTTCGATGCCGCCGTTGACTTCGAACGACACCATGCCGCCGAAGCCGTACTGTTGCCGCCGCGCGAGGTCGTGGTTCGGGTGCGTCGGCAAGCCGGGATAGTACACGTGCGCGACATTCGGATGTTGGTCCAGAAACTTTGCGACGGCATTCGCATTTTCCTCGTGCAGGCGCATGCGCGGGACAAGCGTTTTCACGCCGCGCAGGACGAGCCAGCAGTCGAACGGCGATGCGCCCTGACCGAGCGCGTTGCAGAGCCACTGCAACCGCTCAGCGTGTTCGGGCTTTGCGGCAATCGCCGCGCCGCCCACCACGTCGCTGTGGCCGTTCAGGTATTTTGTCGTCGAGTGGACGATAATATCCGCACCAAGTTCGAACGGCCGCTGGTTGTACGGCGAGAGGAACGTGTTGTCCACAATGGCGAGAGCGCCGTTCTCGTGAGCGATGTCAGCCAGCGCGCGGATATCGATAATGTTCAGCAACGGATTGCTCGGCGTTTCGATCCAGAGCGCTTTGGTGTTGGGCTGGATGGCGGCGCGGACGCGGCTCAATTTACCCATATCAACATACGTGACCTGCAAGCCGTGCAGATCGCGGTACGTGCGCAGGAGCCGCTCCGTCCCGCCGTAGCAATCATTCGTACACAGGATATGGTCGCCCGTTTTTAATAAATGCAGGACGGTGGTAATTGCCGCCATGCCAGTCGCGACGGCAATCGCTCCTACACCTCCCTCGAGCGCGGCAAGATTTTCCTGCAACGCTGTGCGTGTTGGGTTGGCGGTACGGGAATAGTCGTACCCCTTGGTTTTGCCCACGTCCTCAAACTCGAAC
>DATCJD010000323.1:0-4387 GCA_036507435.1 Bacteroidota bacterium | reverse complement strand
TCTGCGGTTCCGATGAGCATGGCGTTGCCATTACCGTGACTGCTGAAAAAGAGAAGATTACTCCACAGGCGGTGGTCGATCGGTACCACCCGCTCAACAAATCTGCGTTTGAGAAGTTCGGCATGAGTTTCGATAATTTTTCGCGCACCTCGTTGCCTATCCACCATAAAACTGCGCAGGAGTTTTTTGCAGAGCTACACCAGCGCAAGATCCTGAAGGAAAAAGAAGAGCAACAGTTGTATTGTGAAACGGATAAGATGTTTCTTGCCGACCGGTATGTGGAAGGGACGTGCCCGAATTGCAAGTCTACGCAAGCCCGCGGAGACCAGTGCGAAAATTGCGGCACGTGGCTGAATCAAACGGAACTCATTGACCCAAAATGTAAAATCTGCGGCACCACGCCTGTCGTGAAGAAAACGACACACTGGTATTTTCCTCTCGGGGAGTTTCAGCAACGCCTTGAAGCGTATATCGCAGAGCGCTCGAAGCGGGACGGTTGGAAGGAGAACGTGCTTCGGTATTGCCAGAGCTGGTTTAAGGAAGGATTGCAGGATAGGGCGGTAACGAGAGATTTAAGCTGGGGCGTTACCGTGCCGGTGGCAGGGTACGAAAGCAAGGTCATGTATGTGTGGTTTGACGCCGTACTCGGGTATATCTCCTCGACGAAAGAATGGGCAAAACGTTCAGGCAAACCGGATGTATGGAAAACATATTGGCAAGACCCGGAGACAAAGTATGTCGCATTCATCGGCAAAGATAACGTCGTGTTTCACTGTATTGTCTTTCCGGCGATGCTGATGGGCTGGAACGATGGCGGAAAGAGTCAGTATGTACTTCCGGAGAACGTTCCCGCGAACGAATTTTTGAACTTTGAAGGACAGAAGTTCTCGAAGAGCCGCGGGTGGGGAATCGACCTTCACGATTTTCTTAATTTTTTTCCAGCCGATATGCTTCGCTATGCACTGGCGATTAATTTACCGGAATCCCGTGATTCCGATTTTTACCTGAAAGATTTTCAAGCGCGCGTCAACAATGAACTTGCCGATATTGTCGGCAACTTTGTGAACCGCACGGTTGCCTTTACCGAAAAGAATTTTCACGGTAAAGTGCCGAAACAGGGAAGTCACGGAAAATTAGATAAAGAGATGCTTAACGCGCTGAAGGAAGCTCCGGGTAAAGTCGGGGAGTTATTCGAGCATTATCATTTCCGCGACGGCGTCATCGAGGCGGTGAATCTTGCCCGCGCGGCAAACAAGTATTTCAACGACAGCGAGCCGTGGAAGTCCATCAAGGCGAGCCCCGAGGCATGTGCCACCGCACTCAATATTTGCCTGCAGACATGCCGGGCATTGGCAATACTGCTTGAACCGGTTGTCCCAACGACGGCGCAGAAAATTTGGAGTATTTTGAATATTCGACAAACGATACAAGAAGCAGGGTGGGAGTCGGCTTCCGTATCTCTTCTTGAAACCGACCATACACTCAAGAAGCCGGAAATTCTTATCACCAAAATTGAAGATAAACAAATTGAAGAAATGGTCCGCTTCCTTGAAGGCGGGGGACAATCGAAAGGGAATTTCAAACCGATGATTACGATAGATGATTTCAAGAAAATCGACCTGAGAGTGGGACGCGTTATCCAAGCAGAGAAAGTCCCGAAATCCGAAAAACTCTTGAAACTCCAGGTGGATTTAGGAACGGAAACCCGCCAGGTGCTTGCCGGGATAGCCAAGCAGTATGAACCCGAAAAACTCATCGGACGCTCGATTGTCGTGGTTGCAAACCTCCAACCGGCAAAATTGATGGGACAGGAGTCTCAGGGGATGTTGCTTGCCGCAAACGGAGAGCAGGGAGAACTTTCCGTCGTGACGTTGCTCGAAGACATACCTTTAGGGTCGGTAGTCAGATAAAGCCTTTGCACGATTCTAAGTTTCATCTCACAAAAAGCCCGATAGACCGTCGGGCTTTTTTAGTTTATCTTGCACTACGACCAATTTTCTGCTATATTATTGTTTCAAAACGCGTTGTTTCTTACCACACGACCGGAATCTATCGTTGAGTCAAGTCAAGAGCTTCCTCAATTTTATCAAGATTGAACATACACTCTTTTCGCTTCCCCTTATTTACAGCGGGGCTTTTCTCGCGGCGAAAGAATCTCCATCATTACGGCTGTTACTGATGATTCTGATTGGTGCAACGGGAGCGCGAATAGCCGCCCTCGCGCTCAACCGCATGATTGACCGCGAAATTGATAAACGAAATCCGCGGACGGCTGTGCGAGAACTCCCCAGCGGTAAATTATCGTTGACACACGCACGAGGAGTGCTGGCAGTCGGATTAGTGTTGTATCTTTCTTCAGCCGCATTGATTTCGCCTTTCTGTTTATACATTTCCCCGTTACCCCTGCTTATTTTTACCGTGTATCCGTACATGAAACGATTCACCCCCCTTGCCCATTTTGGAGTAGGGTTGGGCTTGGCTATGGCTCCGCTTGGTGGGTGGTTCGCGGTGCAACAGTCGTTTGAAAATATTGTTCCCGGAGCATTGCTCTCGCTCTTTACGCTCTTTTGGGTATCCGGGTTCGATATTATATATTCAACGCTGGACGAATTATTCGACCGCCGGGAGAATTTGCATTCTTTTAGCGCAAAATTTGGGAAAATACGCGCGCTGAAAATTTCCGGAGCGTTACATCTTTTTGCATTCGGAATACTGGCGACGCTGTTCATTGTGTACATACGGGCAATTGCCGCACTGCCGTTTCTTCTTGTATCCGGCTTTTTATTGTATTTAGAACAGAAGAAAGCCGACGACGTCGAACTGGCTTTTTTTAAGATTAACGCGGTGCTGGGGTTCGTCGTGTTGGCGATGGTTATGGCGGGAGTGTACTTCGAATGAGAATTGTGCTCGGCATTACAGGTTCCTCCGGCGCTGTGTATGCAGGCGAATTTCTCAAGCAGTGTAAAGCGGACACGTATCTGGTCGTGAGCAAATGGGGGAAGGTGTTGTTAAAAGAAGAACTTGGGATCAGCGAGAAAGACCTGCTTCCGTTTGTCAAGCGGCAGTATTCGGACGACGACCTGACGGCTCCGCTCGCATCCGGTTCAAACCGGTTTGACGCGTGTGTCTTGTTGCCTTGTTCGACGTCGACGTTGGGTAAAATTGCATCCGGGATTGGCGATACGCTGATTACCCGAACTGCGCAAGTAGCGCTGAAAGAACGCTATAAGCTTATTATCTGTCTCCGAGAAACGCCGCTCTCGACGATTACGCTTGAACAATGCGCCGCCGTATCACGAGCGGGCGCGATCATTATGCCGATTTCGCCGCCGCTCTATTTTGTTCCGAAGACGGTTGATGAATACGTCAATGCGTTTGTGGATAAACTTCTCGGCGTGGTCGGCTTGCGGACGTCCAAAGGGTGGCGAGCAGAGGAACTCGAATAACAGATGCGTTTCCCCGCATTCGGCGAATTTGTTCGGTATTTGGAATCCATCGGAGAACTTCACCGAGTGAAGGTCGAGGTTGACCCGCGTTTAGAATTAACAGAAATTGCCACGCGAGCGTTGAAAGACAAGAAACCCGCTCTGTTCTTTGAAAAGGTGAAAGGTTCTCGTTTTCCGGTTGTGATGAATGCGTACGCGAGCGAGCAGCGCATCGAACACGCGCTGGGAAAACATCCCCAGCAATTCGGCGAGGAGTTGATTTCCTTTTTCGAAAGAATCATGCCGCCGAAACCCGGCATACTTTGGCAGGAACGTTCGTTTCTCACCCGGCTTGCCGGCGCTCGTGCGCGAAGAGTGTCCAGCGGAATAGCTCAACAAATTGTAACAGCACCAGACCTCGTCGCATTGCCAATTCAAACATGCTGGCCGAAAGACGGCGGGCGGTTTATTACACTTGGACAAGTATTTACGTACGACCCGCGCGATGGAAAGCGAAACGTCGGGATGTATCGTTTGCACGCGTACGATAAACAGACGACGGGAATGCATATCCAAATCGAGCGCGGCGGGGGAGTACATTATTACCATTCAGAACGGCTTGGCAAGGATTTAGAAGTAGCCGTTGCATTGGGGACAGACCCCGCGCTTCTTCTCGCGACGATTTCGGCGTTGCCCGAAGGAATAGACGAGGTCATGTTTGCGGCGTTTCTCAGGGGTCAACCAATTCCGATGACACCGGGGAAACGGATATCGATTCAAGTTCCCGCGAACGCAGAATTTATTCTTGAAGGCGTCGTTCCGCCTCGCGAACGAAGAATAGAGGGTCCGTTCGGCGACCACTTTGGGCATTACTCGAAGGAAGCGCCGTTCCCCGTGTTTCACCTGAGTGCGATGACGCACAGGGCGAACCCGATATATCCAGCAACGGTTGTGGGTATTCC
>DATCJD010000322.1:0-6608 GCA_036507435.1 Bacteroidota bacterium | reverse complement strand
AAGACCCAGCCGTTTTGCATATCCGGGTTATTTGCCCTATCGAAGACCTTAAACTCGAGGCCGTCAAAACGCACCAGCCCCTCCTGTGTTCCAAACCAGATGTATCCGTCGCGGGACTGCATGATGACGTACGCCGCGTTTTGCGGGAGGCCCTCTTTGACCGTCCAGAAGTCGTGCACGTATTGCCGGAGCGGCCGCCTGGCCTGTTGGAATGCTTCCGCCGAGTGAACAACGAGCAGTACCGCAACGACGAGCATGGCAAGCACGCAAAAGTGTGGGCGATAGAATTGTGGTCCGGCAGTAGAAGTTCCCATGGTGACCCCTTGGGTAATGAGAAAAAAAATACCTTGCATCAACGGAAAACAATACATGCGTTCCAGGAACGCATGTGTCCCGCTGAAGTAACTTTAGAGAAACAACTTGATATGGTCAACCGGTAGATGGATCCTTCTGAAGCTCCAAATATCGGTACATAAGGAGAGTGTGAGAATATAGACGAATTAGTAGTAACGTGCAATAATAAAATCTGCCCTAACGGCGTCGAGGTGCAGAAAATTGCGGGAATAATAATCTCATTGTGGGGGGTTGGGGGATATTGCGTATTCCGAATTTTGCGGAAAAATTCTGCTTGGCGGCCTAGTCGAATTTTTCTACAATCTTTGTGCATGGGTGGGGCCGGAAGGCATTTTAGCGGAGGTAAGCAACTACCCTACCCAATGAAAAAAATAGCCCCTGAGAATCCTCAGGGGCTATCCAGTGTAGCGGGGGCAGGACTTGAACTCTTCCTCCATTTCGTTTCGGCAGACCTTCGGCTGTAAACACACCTTCGGGTTATGAGCCCGACCCCGCTTAAAGCACGGGGCAAGCGAGCTACTCCGCCTACGGCGGACTCCACCCCGCGATATTCTTCGTTAACCATATCCGACCTACTCCACTCTTAAGCCATTTCTCGTGCTTCATTGCTTCTGAGCGAGTAGTAAACTCTTTTGCATAAATATACCTCCACTCGTAGCCATGCTTGGTTGCATGACTCTTTCCGGTATTGTGTTTTTCCAACCGCCTTTCCAAATCAGAAGTATGGCCGATGTAACGAAACCGTTCCTTGCTAACTATGGCATACGTAAAGAACGGCATGGTTCATCCGTTAAAAAACGACAGCCCCTAAGAATCCTCAGGGGCTGTCCGGTGTAGCGGGGGCAGGACTTGAACCTGCAACCTTCGGGTTATGAGCCCGACGAGCTACCAATTGCTCCACCCCGCAGTGTTTTATTTTTTATTCAACTTGTTGTGATACATCTACTCAGCTTTCACTGCGTGTTCCTGTTCTCAGCCCGGTGAGCTACTCCGCCTCTGGCGGACTCCACCCCGCAGTGTTTTATTTTTTATCCAACTTGTTGCTATACATCTACTCAGCTTTCACTGCGTTTTCGTTATCCTTCGGGTTATGAACCCGGTGAGCTACACCGCCTTTGGCGTACTCCACCCCGCAGTGTTCAGGTTAACAATATACCTATTAAACGATACATAGTCAAGATATTCAATACAATACAGCGTGTTGCTCAATAAGCTGTGTAGAAAATCTTAACAAGAAAAATCCCAACAGGTTTAGCCGGTTGGGATTTTTTTCATGAGTGTCGCGTGTATTCTTTCCCGTTATCGCTCAGAGTCAAACTCCTCGTCGTCGTTTCGGTTGCCATCTTCTTCGTCGTCAAACTGACGAAGACTGAAGCGAAGCGTCAGCATAAGCATCGGGGACTCTCTGGTCTCGAAATTAAACGTACGAAAACCGGGACCTTCCGAGGTGAATTCTTCCCTGTTCGTATTCAGGATATTACGCAATTGGAGTATCGCTGATAGCCGGTCGTTGAAGAATCCCTGACGTATAGCAAAATCGCTGCGGATCGATTCTTTCTCGCGTCCTTGCGGCGAGACTGTTGGGCTTTCGAATCGCGTTGAAAACTGAATTTGCGTCGAACCGCCCAGCTTGATGACGTTATTGATCCTCAACCTCCAATTAAAACTGTTGCGGGAAAACGGCTCGCCAAAGAGTGTCCCTTCAAGTCGGTAGTCGTAGGCGTTCCCCACGAGGTTGACATTCCATTCCTTCATCACGTCGAAATTGACAAGGAATTCCGTGCCAAGCGAATAATCGCGGCCAATATTCTCCGGCTTGCGGAGTGTAACATTTTCAGCGTACACTTCCCGCACGTTGTCTATTTTATTGTGTGTCACGCTATAGTACAATTCGCCGGAGAGTGTCACAGGCCCGATAAACGTTTGTGCCGCGAGTTCATAGGAATCGATGAACTCCGGTATAAGTGAGGGGTTTCCCATACGCACATTGTTCGCGTCCAGCCAGGTTTCGAACGGCTCTGTTTGTCCGCCCCCGGGCCGGTCGATCCGGCGCGTGTAGCTTGCCATGACCTGCTTGCCCTCTGCAAACTCATACGAAGTATGGATCGACGGAAAATAATCCCAGCGGTCAACGAGGAACTCCTGGCCTGCCAACGCGAGCGTTGTTTTGTGCTTGGTATATTCCGCGCGAAAACCGAACTGGTAACCGATACCGCCCGCTTCTCCGGCATAAAGAGAATATAACGCGTGCTCGTTTTCCTCGTAACGAACCTTGTTGCTGTATTGTGAAAGACTCTCATAAACACCGTTGTTAGGATTGTAGTCTAATAGCCCGGTTGTTTCTTCTGACTTATCAATCTCGCCCTGGTAGCCTGCCTCGAAGCGGTTTGTTTTGCTGATTGGTAATACATATTCAAGCTTCGATTCCAGTTCGCTCGAAGGTCCGCCTTCGGTGGTTTTCCTGCCGCTGATGAGCGTCTGGTCCGCCAATAATTCGCTGACGGTCAGTTCGTCGGAATGCTCGTTCTCGTATTGAATGTACGCCGTCAGTTCATGTCCGTCCGATGAAAATTTGTGCTGGTAATCTAATCCCAGCGATGATGATTCACCTCCACGGCCTCTGTCGGTTATATTCGTACGGTAGAGATGCTGGGGATTCGGCTCCGTCCATTCATCATAGAACAACCGTGAACTATTTTTCTGGTCCCTGCTTCTAAATCGCCCGCTCAAGCCTACGAAGTTGCGTTCACTCAGGTGAAATTCAATTCCGCCCCGCACGCCGGAAAAGATTCTTCCCCTTCTCGTATCGCCGGAGGAATGAATGAACGAATTCGTTCCTTCGTAAAAATAACTTCTCTCTTCCCGTTCTGTGCCGGGGAAAAAGCGGTTATTGTGATTGACGCCGAAGGTCGCATTGAAATCCGGATTTCTGTATTCCACCAAAAGGTCGCCGCCGTATTTGTCGTTCAGTCCGCCGTTCGCATTGACCATTCCGCTAAAGCCGACGATGTTAATTTTCTTCAATTTGATGTTGATGATTCCCGCGGTGCCCTCGGGGTCGTACTTGGCTGAGGGGTTTGTGATAATTTCGATACTGGCGATGGACGTCGCAGGTATTTGCTGTAACGCGTCCTGTGCGTCGAGGATTGTCGGCTTCCCGTCGATGAGGACGGTAAAGTTGCTCCGCCCGCGCAAGCTGACGTTCCCTTCAATGTCAACAGAGATGGACGGTACCGTCTCGAGCACATCAACCGCCGAACCCGCGAGTGACGTGCTTAACTGGTCGACGTCGATTACTTTCTTATCGATGCGGTAGGAAAGCGGCGAGCGTTCGCCTTCAACCTCAACGCCCTGCAACAGGATTGCTGTTGGTACGAGAAGGATGTCGCTCAACCGAACTACAGGATTGATTTCCGTGATAACGACGTCTGCAATTTTCTGGCTTTCGTACCCCATGAATAAAATGCTCATGTAGTACCGACCGATGGGAATGTTTGAGAGTTCGAAGACACCGTTCGAGTTGGTAATCGTACCCGTTACCTGCGTGCTATCAGCCGTGCGGAACAGAACGATATTGGCATATTCCATCGGCTTCCCGGAATTCGAGTCAAAAACTTTACCGGAAACGACGCCGCTCACATCCTGAGCCACAGCCGCTGTTAATACGACTATCATACAGCTAACCAGCACAACAAAGCGTTTCGTCATCAGTATTCCTCTCTAGTGCATATTTCCCAGTATAGTAAAGTTAAGAATGTGTTGGATATTGTCATCAGATAACGGTATAAGGCTTTTATTTCAACGCTGAAACATGTTATAATAAACGTATGATATTGTAGAAGGTTTCCGAAACGATATTTCCGTATTTTTTACGCCAATGAACGACTTCCAGAAACAGACTGAAAGCATTTTTTCCCTTGATGGGAAACTTGCAGCGAACGCTGATTTTGAGCACCGCCCCCAGCAGGGAGAAATGGCACGGGCGGTCGGAGAGGCATTGGCGTCCCGAACGCATCTCTTGGTGGAAGCGCCAACCGGAGTAGGCAAGAGCCTTGCGTATTTGGTTCCTGCGATTCTCTACGCCGTCGAGCACAAACGCAAAGCCATCATCTCTACGCACACGAAAAATTTACAGGAACAGTTGCTTCGCAAAGATATAGAGATCGCGCTCTCGCTAATCGGTACGAAGGTTGACGTCGCAACATTTAAGGGCAGAAAGAATTATCTCTGCACAACACGATTGCGCCACGCCGCATTGCGGCAAGCGCAATTATTTGAAGACGCCGAATCGGCGGAACTCAAGCAGATTATCGCTTGGGCGCGTGAAACTAAAGACGGCGACATCGAAACACTCCCCTTCACACTCCGCACCGGCATCTGGCAGCAAGTATGCTCAGAGAAAGGCGCGTGCAGTCGCCAGATCTGCGGGCAAGCATGTTTTTTCCAGAAGGCACGCGAACGGGCACGCAAAGCGCCCGTGTTGATCATGAACCACGCGCTCTTCTTTACCCTCCTCGCGCTCCAAACATCGGAAGACTTTTACCTGTTCCCGGACGACTTTGTGATTTTCGATGAGGCGCATACGCTGGAGAACGTTGCGGGTATCGGTATCGGAAAAAATCTTTCGAAGGCGCAGGTCTTGTATGCGGTCCACCGGCTCTATAACCAGGGCACCGGACGCGGACTGTTAGCTAAACTGCGCAAGAAAAACGTCCTTGCATTATGCGAACGAGTTGAACGAGCGGCGGAAGGATTCTTCGATGAAATGGCAAGCGTCACAAGAGCGCTCAAACCATCCTCCAACATCGTGCGGATCACCACGCCGCACGTCGTCTCAGATACGCTCGGCTATCCGTTACATGATTTACAGGAAGCAGTGCTCGAGCTGGAACAAGACGATAAGGTTAAAGTAAACAAAGATGAACTCTCAGCAGTTCGACGACTGTTGTGGGAAGGCGAAATTCTTACGAAAGAATTTTTAGAGCAACAGAATGCCAATTTCACGTACTGGGTCGAGATGCACACCGGACGTTCTCGCAATGTAACGCTGTGCGCTTCGCCCACCGACGTCGCGGAAAGCGTTGGTCCTAAGCTCTTCCGCGAGAAAACATCCATCATCATGACGAGTGCGACGCTCTCGGTGAACGGTACCATGGACTATTTCCAACAACGGATCGGTGCGCGCGGCGTTAAGAATCTCATCCTCGGGTCGCCGTTCGATTTCAGAAAACAAATGCGCATCATACTTGCCCGCGGCATCCCGCCTCCGGACGACCAGCAGTATGGAGAAGCTCTGCCGGATTGGGTGTATCGTTCCATCTCCCGCTCGGGAGGAAAAGCGCTTGTGCTTTTCACAAGCTCGGTACTGCTCAAGCGCACGGCAGAAGCGTTGCGCGAGAGGCTCTATGAAGACGGTATTCAGCTCTTGACGCAAGAGCGGGGATTTTCTCGCCACGAGTTACTGGAATCGTTCAAGAAGGACATACACTCGGTATTGTTCGGATTGGACAGCTTCTGGATGGGCGTTGATGTGCCCGGCGAGGCGCTCGAACACGTTATTATCACTCGCCTTCCGTTTGCCGTCCCCGACCACCCGTTGACGGAATCGCGTATGGAACTGCTCGCCCGGCGCGGCGGACATGCATTTATGGATTACCAATTGCCCGAAGCGGTACTTAAATTGCGGCAGGGTGTTGGAAGATTAATCCGCTCCAAGACAGACAGCGGCATGGTAACGATACTCGATTCGCGCATTCTTACAAAGCAGTACGGGGCGGTGTTTGTGCGTTCGCTTCCCCCATGCAGGGTGGAAATTCTCCAAGCCGACGGCGAGACGGTGGAAATGGAATTACTCGATTATTCATGATATGGACAATGTTCGAAAAAACATATTACACTCTTCTAAAGGCGTATCGCGGGATGCTTTCGAGTAATTTCATTGCTCCGTGTGGTGACTTTGTTTTCGGTATACAATAAAAAACTGTTTTTGGAAGTAGGATAACAAACGTATGAAATTCAAGGAATGGGTATATTTTATTCTGTTGTCGTTAGTCTGGGGGTCTTCGTTTCTCTTTATTAAAATCGGTGTTCAGGAAGTCGGCCCTGTAACACTTGTCGCGTTTCGTCTTTTGTTTGGACTCGTGGGTCTTACTGCCGTCTGGCTTTACTATAAGCCGGAGTTTCCAAAAGGACGAAGCGTCTGGTTTGCATTGACGCTTCTCGGCGTCACGAATACAACGCTCCCTTTCATCTTA
>DATCJD010000321.1:0-7761 GCA_036507435.1 Bacteroidota bacterium | reverse complement strand
ACAACATTAAACGCCGCATACCGCACTGCCCTTAACACATCTCCGTCATACAACGAATACTGGATTGAGGCTGTCACGAGTATAATAGCCACCACCGTGCTCACAAAGAAGAACACAAACTCGTTGTCTTTGAGGTAACTGCCCATCTTCCCGCGCAACGCTGAGTAGTGAAGCGCAAAGTTTGTCCCGCCAATAAACATAAATATCGTAATCACCCAATCAAAATAAGCTGAATCGTACGTAGCAAGGCTTGCGTTCTTGGTCGAAAACCCGCCCGTAGAAATCGTCGCGAACGCATGGCAGAGCGCATCGAAAAACGACATCCCGCCATACATCAGCAATCCTGTTTCCACAGCGGTCAAGAGCACATACACCCCCCAAAGCAATCGAGCGGTTTCCGTGATACGCGGAGTCAATTTATCTTTTGTCGGTCCGGAGACTTCCGCCCGAAATAACTGCATCCCGCCTATTCCCAACAACGGAAGCACCGCGAGCGACAGCACGATAATACCCATCCCGCCCAGCCAGTGTGAGAGCGCGCGCCAGTAGAGCAACCCGTGCGGCATTTTTTCCACCTCCGTGAGAATGGAAGCGCCGGTTGTGGTAAATCCGGACATCGTTTCAAAAAATGCGTCGGTAAAAGACGAAATCGTTCCGGAGAGCAAAAAAGGAAGCGACCCAAATAATGCAACCACCAGCCAGCCGAAGGTCACAATGGCAAATCCTTCGCGCACGCGGAGGTCGTCGCTCTCCATCTTTCTCATAAATACCATCAGGAGAATGCCAACGGTCATCGTAATGAGGGCAGAGTAGAGAATTGGTTGAAAATCAGCTTCTCCGTAATAATAGGAAAAAGGCAAGGCAGTCAACATGGCTATGCCGACAGCAAGAAGAAGAAATCCAATAACGCTCAGTATAGGGACAAGGCGCATACGTATGCTATCGTTTAACTAAAGAATTTTTCGACGTCTTTAATTGCCTTCGGGAGCGAGAAAACGACGACTCGGTCCTGCGGATTGATTTTCGTCGCGCCCACAGGAATAGTCACACTGCCGTTGTGCATCACACACCCGATGATTGCGCCTTCGGGGAACCTCAAATCCCGTAGAGGCTTTTTCGTCACCGGCGAACCTTTCTGGGCGATCATTTCTATCACTTCCGCATCGACGCCGTGTAGAGAGGCGACAGATACAATCTCGCCTTTGCGGATGAATTTCAGAATTGCCGTCGCGGCGGTCAGTTTTTTGTTCACGAGCGCGTCGATGCCGATAGTATTCGCCAGCGGGATGTAGTCCAACTTCTCCACGTGCGCGATGGTTTTTTTGACGCCGAGATGCTTCGCCATGAGACATGAGATAATGTTGTCTTCCTCGTCGCGCGTCGTAGCTATATAAGCGTCCATGTCCATAATGCCTTCGGTCGCCAGCAGGTCAATGTCCTTCCCCTCGCCTTGTATGACCATCGTCTTGCGAAGCGAGTCGGCGAGCATCAGTGAAGTTTCTTTGCTCGATTCGATGAGCTTCACGGTCATTTCGGATTCCAGCTCTTCCGCGACGTGCTGTCCGATACGCCCGCCGCCGAGAATCATGATGTGCTCGAATTTCGCCGTCTCCTTGCCGGACAGGCGGAGCATTTCCTGCACTTGCTCGGTTTTCGAAATCACAAACGCCTGGTCGCCCTTGCGGAACACATCTTCAGCAGAGGGAATAATCGTCTTTATACCCCGTTGAATCGCAACAACCCGGAACGGTATATCTTGGTATCCGCCTGCGATTTCCCGCAAGTTACGGTTTATCAAAGGGCTATTTGCATCAATGCGAATGCCGATCAACTGAACTCTCCCCTCAGCGAACTCGAGTACATCCGTCGCCGAAGAACGACGAATCAACTGTACGATTTCATGCGCGACCAAACCCTCGGGGTAAATCACCAGGTCGACGCCGAAGTCTTCCGGGTTCAACGGACTTTTGGCGGAGAGGAATTCCGGGTCGTTCACGCGCACGATATTTTTCTTCGTCCCAAGCTTGTGCGCAAGCAGGCAGGACGTGAGATTCACTTCATCAATTGAGGTCACGGCAATCAGCAGGTCGGCGTCCCGGACACCCACACGCTCCAGAGTGCTCAACTGGCTTCCACTGCCCAGCACCGTCATCACGTCGAGTGCATCGCTAACGCGCACGAGACGTTCTTGATTGCGGTCGATAACGATGATATCGCTTTTCTCCTGCGCAAGGACTTTCGCCAGATGGAACCCGACTTCTCCTGCACCCACAATAATGATTTTCAATTACGTTTCCTTGTAATGTGATTGATTCGTGTTACCACCCGCCGACAATCCACGAGACGGCGGAAATTGCCGCGGTCTCCGACCGGAGCCGGCGCGCGCCGAGCGAAATCGGCACACAATTATTCTCCGCCGCTATTTCCATTTCCTGTTCCGTAAACCCGCCTTCCGGACCGACAACAACCAAAACGTTCTTCGCCTTGGGATGATGCTTCAGCACGGCACCGACAAACTGCGATTGCTCGGTTTTTTCGTGCGGAATCAGCTTCAAGTCGTACTCCTGCGCGTGGCTGACGAGCGTTTCAAACTGCGTCAGCATAAATACCTTGGGAAGATACGAACGCCCGCACTGCTTCATCGCGGCTAAGGCGATTTTTTCGAGCCGCGCGTGCTTTTCATGCTTCGGGATCGTTCGCTCGCACAGCAACGGGATAATTGCCCGTGCGCCGAATTCCGTCGCCTTCTCCACTAAGAAATCAATCCTGCCCGGATTTTTGAGCAACGACACGGCAACCGTTACGTCCACTTTCGGTTCGTTGACGCGGTGCTGAACGTCGACGATCTCGCATTCCGCGACGGTATGGTTGATTGTCGTAACAACAGCTTCGTACATGCGGTCCATGCCGTCGGTGACGGCAATGTGGTCTCCGGGACGCTTCCGCAGAACGCGTGCGAGGTGCTTGCATTCCTCATCCCGCAGAAGCAGATGCGTGCCGTGCACGTCTTTCGGGTTTGTGTAAAAGTATTCCATAAAATTAGAACGACGCTCCCACATCCAACACAAATTCTCCGCGTCCTTCCATGTTTAACGCGTATTCCGTCCGGAGCACCAGACTATAGGGCAAGAGGAAATGCAGTCCTGCCCCGTACCCGCTGTACCACCGCTGGTCGAACACATTCTGCCCGCGGTACCACACCGTGCCCGCGTCGGCAAAGACGCCGAGGTAGAGTCCATAACGAAATGTGCTGAACTCTTTGATAAACTCAAACGGGAGCGTGTAATGCCGGGGCGAAATGAGCGGTATGCGTACTTCCGCGCTTCCGCCTGCAATGTGCTCGCCTTCCCGTGCGTCTTTGAAATATCCGCGAATGCGCTCCCTGTATCCGAAATACGCGCGGTGATATTTCGGGATTTTCCCTCCGCCCACAAAACTCGAAAACGCCCTACCTGCCAGCGAGATACCATCATAGACCGGCGCATAGCCGCGTGCGTCAAACCCGTAGCGAAAGAAATTCACCGGCGATTCTCCGAAACCATGCTTGCTCGCGCCAAACACGAACGAATAGCCATCTATCGGATACTCTCTCACATCGCTCGTATTGACGGAAACACCAGCGCCCACGCTCACAAATGCATCACGCCCGTCGGGCGAGACTGTCCTGCCCAGCCCGGGTTCTGAGATGTTCCACACGTCATAATTCACCCATCCTAATACCGAGTTATACAAGTCAAACCGTTTTCCAAGCTCCAAACCGAGTTTAAGATTTGTTTGGTCGTACACATCGGTCTCCACGCTCAAACTTTGGATTTCCGAGTACCGGGCTTCAACGCCGAGAGAGAGGTCGTCGTCCGTTAGTCGCGGATTTCTGTACGTCATCACCACCCACCGGTCGAATCCAAGAGCGGCAGAGAGGTACAGCTTCTCATTCCTTCCACGAAAATTCGTATGGACAAATCCCGCGCCGTAGTACAGCTTGTTAAAATCCCGGTACCGGATGCCGATGATAGGGTAGGGAAAAATGTACCACCGTTCATCAACCTGCACCACGACAACGGCTTCCTTCCCTTCCGGCTTTACGTCTAATTCCACTTTATTAAACAGCCCCAGACTGTAAATGCGCTTCTCGTCATGGTCAAGCGAGGCGTGCGTAATCAATTCGCCCGGCTGAAGTTTCATCTCGCGCAATATCACGTAGTCTTTCGTCGTGAGGTTGCCCTCGATAACAATTGTACGGACGGTCAGGAGCGTGTCCGCGCTCTCGCGGGCGATGACTATCTGGACTCCGACCAGAACAAAAAATATAAATTGCAGATACTTCACGTCAGTCGTTTGAATGCAAAAACCCTTCCGCACATTTGGGGAAGGGTTTCTGATATTTTTCACAATTCTAATGTATGAGTTGTCTATACTCAACGGCAATACACCTGTCCATGATTACCTGAAGCCCCGCTTGTTCCGCGCGCTCAGCCGCCTGTTCGTGAATAACGCCAAATTGAAGCCAGATTGTTTTCGCTCCGGCATTCACCGCGTCTTCTACGACCTCTGGAACCGCCGAGGACTGGCGGAACACATCGACAATGTCGATGCTCGCGGGAATAGATTTGACGTCGGGATAACATTGCACCCCGTCCACTTCGTCATATTTCGGGTTCACGGGATATACGGTATATCCCTTCCGCACGAGGAACCGCGCAATGCTGTTGCTGTCGCGCCACGCTTTCTGCGACGCGCCGACAACCGCTACGGTACGGGATTCTTCCAAGATTTTCTTTATGCTCTCGTCGTCTTGAATTGGCATGTGATATACATTAATGCGAAGGTGTCCCCACCGAGCATGTTCTACACGGCGAGAATCCTTCATTGCAGAGAGAGTATCCAGTTCTACTCATAACACTTCCGCGTACGTCTCAATCGGCGGGCAGGCGCACATGATATTCCTGTCGCCGTACGTATTATTGATACGCCCGACCGAGGGCCAGAACTTATTGTGCTTCACGAACGGCGCTGGGAATGCCGCCTGTTCGCGCGAATACGGGTGCGCCCATGTATCGGCGACACATTCCTGTGCCGTGTGCGGGGCATTCTTGAGCACATTGTTTGTCCGGTCGGCTTTCCCGTCCGCAATCTCCTGCATCTCTTTTCGGATTGCCGTCAAAGCGTCGGTGAATCGGTCTAATTCGGCTTTCGATTCGCTTTCCGTCGGCTCGATCATCAGTGTGCCCGCCACCGGAAACGACACCGTCGGCGCGTGGAACCCGTAATCCATCAACCGTTTGGCGATGTCTTCCACTTCCACTCCCGCCATGTCTTTGAAAATTTTCGTGTTCAGAATAAATTCGTGCGCCACGCGGCGTTTGCTTCCCTGATACAGCACGGGATACTGTGGCTCTAATTTAGCTTTCAGATAGTTCGCGTTGAGGATGGCGTATTTGGAAGCGTCCGTGATGCCCTGCGCGCCGAGCATTTTAATGTAGCCGTACGAAATTAACAATATACTCGCGCTCGACCACGGCGCAGACGCGACAGCGGGAATACCTTTTCCGCCCCCCGTTTTGACAAAAGGATGGTTAGGCAAGAATTGTGCAAGGTGTTCCGCTACGCAAATAGGACCCATCCCCGGACCGCCGCCGCCATGCGGAATGGCAAATGTCTTGTGCAAATTGATATGACATACATCGGCGCCGATGAGCGCGGGGCTGGTCAGCCCGACCTGCGCGTTCATGTTTGCGCCGTCCATGTACACCTGCCCGCCGTGTTTGTGGATAATGTCGCAAATGTCCTTAATGTGCTCTTCGAATACGCCGAACGTCGACGGATACGTAACCATGAATGCCGCGAGCTTATCCTTGTATGCTTCGGCTTTGAGTTGCAAGTCGTCAAGGTCTATGTTGCCGCGGTCGTCGCAGTTGACGACGACGACGTTCATACCCGCCATCGTTGCGCTGGCGGGGTTTGTCCCGTGCGCCGAGGAAGGAATCAACGCGACCGTGCGGTTCCCCTGCCCTCTGTCTTGATGGTAGGCACGAATAACCAGCAAGCCGGTCAGTTCTCCCTGCGCGCCGGAGTTCGGCTGAAGCGACGCGGCGGCAAACCCGGTAATGGCGCACAGGTCATGCTCAAGTTCCCTGAACATCTGCCCGTACCCTTCCGCCTGCTCCGGCGGAACGAAGGGATGCAACTGGGAAAATTCCGGGAGACTGACGGGCATCAACTCGGCGGCGGCGTTGAGTTTCATCGTGCACGAGCCGAGCGATATCATCGAATGCGTGAGCGAGAGGTCTTTGTGCTCGAGGCTTTTGATATACCGCATCATCTCCGTTTCGGAGTGATACCGGTTGAAAATCGGGTGCGTGAGATACGAGGACAAACGCTGAAATGATTTGGAGAATTGCGGCGTGTCCGCATATTTTTTCCAGTCGATTGCAGATGCAGTGTCGCCCTTTGCGCGGGCAAAGAGAGCGCATATCGTTTCGAGTTCTTCGGGCTGGGTTGCCTCATCAAGAGTAATGCCGATGTGCGTGTTGTCTATTCGGCGGAAGTTTATCTGCGCTTCGGCGGCGAGGGCGTGAATTCTCTCGGCGAGGGCTTTCTCCCCGACAGCAATCTTGAGCGTATCGAAGTACACAGCATTCAGTTGTTTGAAGCCCAGAGCGGACAGCTCTTTTTCCAGCACGCTCGCCAACGCGTGCACGCGTTGCGCGATACGTTTGATGCCTTCCGGCCCGTGGTACACCGCATACATGCCCGCCATGATAGCAAGCAATGCCTGTGCCGTACAAATGTTGGAGGTCGCTTTCTCGCGGCGGATGTGCTGTTCGCGTGTCTGGAGCGTCATGCGGAACGCGGTCATGTTCCGCGCATCGACAGAGACGCCGATAATACGCCCCGGCATGTAACGGATATGCTCATTCTTCGTCGCATAGAACGCGGCGTGGGGACCGCCATATCCCATCGGCACGCCGAATCGCTGGGAATTTCCAAGCACCACGTCCGCGCCGAATTCACCCGGCGGCGTCAACAGTGCAAGGCTAAGCAGGTCGCTCGCCACCACTGCGAGAGCGCCTGCGGCATGAGCCTGTTCAATGAACGCACGATAATCCGATACTGAGCCGTCTTCTGCGGGATATTGCACGAGCACGCCGAAGAAACTCTTGTCGATGTTCTTTGTGCGGGGGTCGCCGACAACAATCTGTATCCCCAATGGCAATGCCCTCGACTTCACCACCTCAATCGTCTGGAGGAAACACGAACTCGCCACAAAAAATTTGTTGCGCGGCGAACCGTTCTGCTGGCGGTTGACGATTCCATAAAGCATGGCCATCGCTTCGCCCGCGGCTGTGCCTTCGTCGAGCAACGACGCATTGGCGACTTCCATGCCGGTCAGGTCCATCACCATCGTTTGGAAATTCAACAACGCTTCCAGCCTGCCCTGCGAAATTTCAGCCTGGTATGGCGTGTACTGCGTATACCAACCCGGATTCTCGAACACGTTGCGCTGAATCACCGGAGGGGTGATGCATGGGTAGTAGCCCTGCCCGAGATACGAACGATACAGTTTGTTCTTCTTCGCTAGAGCGCGCATGGATTGCAGAAAGCGGTACTCGCTCATCGGCGCGGGCAAGTTGAGCGGTTTGTTCATCCGAATACTGGCAGGGACGGTCTCATCAATGAGCTGGTCGAGCGAACCTGCGCCTACCGCCTCGAGCATAGCTCGCGTTTCCTGTTCATTGGGCCCGATGTGCCGGGCTTGAAAGC
>DATCJD010000320.1:0-5877 GCA_036507435.1 Bacteroidota bacterium | reverse complement strand
AACATGCTCAGACCCACCGCGATGGCGATACCGACGATGATAACGCCAAGGATGATCAGAAGCAATTGTTGTTGACCCATATGAAAAGCCTCCTAGAAGTAGATTATGATGAAAAGAGTGATGAAAGGTGACCCACACTTGTGCTTCGCTTCACCACGATGCTGTTGAATGTCCAAACTTTACTTAGCGATTCTTGTGCCAAAAACTATATCACCAGAAATATGTATTAAAGAAGCACTATTGAATCATTTCACAATTTTAGGTAACCATAAGATAGGAAAATATTTCCCTCACAGGTCAATATTACTGATTTGTTTTGCAGTAACTACAGTTTCATCAGGATAGAAAAAACTGAAATATAACGACTCAATGCGCTACAAATGTAACGAATTCCAGAATGATTGTCAACCCCTTTTTATTTGAGAAACTTCCTCGTATTTATAGAGCGTGAGAAAAAAGCCAAAAGTCATCGTGGTCATGCCGGCATACCATGCCGAGAAAACGCTCAAACAGACAGTGCGCGAAATCCCTAAACGGCTCGTCTCCGAAATTATCCTCGTCGATGACGCGAGCAGTGACCGCACAGTCTCTCTTGCTCGCAAACTCGGACTGCTCGTGCGCCAGCATGACACCAATAAAGGGTACGGCGCAAACCAAAAAACATGCTACCAGCTTGCCTTACAGCGCGGGGCGGATATCGTCGTAATGCTTCATCCAGATTATCAATACGACCCGAAGCTCATTCCTCATTTTGTCGAATTTATCCAGGAAAATTATTTCGATGTTATGCTCGGCACACGGATTCGAACGCGGCGCGAAGCCCTTGCCGGCGGCATGCCGAAATACAAATACATCGCCAACCGTATCCTCACGATTATCGAAAACATTGTGAGCGGGCAGAATCTCTCTGAATGGCACACGGGCATGCGCGCATATAAGCGGGAGGTGTTGGAAGCTATCGACTTCATGAACAATTCCGACGATTTTGTGTTCGATACACAGGTCTTATTCCAGATTGTGGAACTGGGTTACCGCATCGGGGAGATTCCAGTGCCCGTGCGTTATTTTCCTGAAGCATCCAGCATTAATTTTTTCCGCAGCCTTCAGTACGGATTCAGCACCGTATGGGAGGCTGTCAAATTTTTGTTGAGAAAAATCTCCAGGTCAGCGTAACCTGAAACTTTCGCGAAAGAACATCCCACTGCTCGTTTCAGTCGTATGAAACCTACTGTATTTACATCATCAACGATAGACGCATCTCGTGGAACATTTCTCACTTCATGGCGGCCATATGCTCTGATCACGCTCGCAGTTCTTCTCCTCTTCGGCCATACGGTGTTCTTCCCGAACTTCACATATCTCGACGATTATTATATGATCGTTGAATACCAGCATCTCCTCACCGACCCGGCGCATCTGTTGAACGCGTTCACCGAAGACGTCTTTCACAGACATCAAGGCGGCATGTACTACAGACCGCTGTTGACATGGACGTTCATCCTAGATGCATCTCTCGGCGGTTCTCATCCGGCTGTCTATCACGTTTCAAATATCCTGTATCATCTCCTCACGTGTTTCTTACTTATGGTGTTTTTCAAAGAACTTGGGTTGAGCAGAGTCTTCGCGTTTGGTTCTTCATTTTTTTTTGCTCTCCATCCGGCAGTTACGCAGGTTGTCGTATGGATACCGGGAAGAAACGAGTCGCTCCTTTCCCTGTTTATTCTTCTCTCGCTTATCGCGCTGATGCGCTTTCACTCTACGCATCGCCTTCGCTGGCTGGGCGCGCATCTGACCTGTTTCGCGTTCGCGCTGTTGACAAAAGAAAGCGCGCTGATGCTTCTGCCGCTCAGTATGCTGTTTATTGGTGCACGAGTGAATGCGGGCGTTAAACCATTGACCGCCCACTACGTACTTGCGGCGCTCGGGTGGTTTTTTATCCTTCTCTACTGGCATTACGCGCGTGAAGCCGCGATGATTCTTCGAATATCAGATTACTCCTCGGCATTCGCTTCGTTATGGCAGAATGCCTGGACATTGATTCCCTTCCTCGGGACGATCGTGTGGCCGTGGAATTTATTCACCGTCGCCGCTGCAGAGGATCTTTCACTCCTGCCGGGGTTGTCTGTCGCGATTGTTTTTATGGCGGTTTTTTTCTCTGCTAAAGAAAAAAACTGGACCTTCTTTTTCTTGGGCGCGTGCTGGTTTATCGTGTTTTTACTTCCAACACTGTACCGGCACCCGGAGGCTCTGTACCACATGAGATTTTTTGAGCATCGCATATACCTGTCTTTCATCGGCCTTCTTCTTATGGCGGGTTCCATTTCGGCGGAACAGAATTGGAAGCGACTTCTCCCTTTCCTCAAACCTGGATTTGCCGTGTTGTGTGTAGCACTTGCAGGACTGACGTACCGTCACAGCTTTTCGTTCTCCAACGCGATGATGTTTTCCGAACAAACCGCACGGACATCACCGCGTAATACCTATTACCATCTTGAAATAAGCATGATGGAGCTTCCCGATTCACTTCGCACGACACTTCACTTTTCTAAGCGCACGGTCAGTCCGGGGGAATACTATAGAAAACTTAGCGGCATTGAGGAAGACATGAGGAGCGTGCTTGTCCAAGACGCATCCGACATTGATGCGCGATTGGGTTTGGGTGCAGTGTATTTTGCGATGGGAAGATTAACAAGCGCGGAAGAAGAATTACAGACGATACTGTCCGGTCAGCCCAAGAACGCCGTCGCGCAGTACAATCTAGGCGTTCTGTACTACCACGGGCATTTTGAGAAACTCGCCGAACAACATTGGCTCAACACGCTTGAACTGGATCCGCTGAGTAAGGAGACATACCGTAATCTTTGTTACCTCTACTACCGGTGGGAGGATTTCCCGGATGCATTACGCTACGCCGAGCACTCCATCAGTCTCGGAGCGCCCGTACCGGAAGAGCTTCTCGCGGAACTGCGTGAGAAGGCGAACGAGCAGGCTCTCCAACATTGAAGGCGCAATATCTCACCGGCTGTCTGGCCTTTATTGTTTTTTTAATTCTTTGACTCGCTCGATATCAAGAAGAAGAAGTGAATCGCGTGGTTCAATGCGCAGGGCTTCGCGTAGATAGTGTTCCGCCTCATCAAATCGTTCCAAGCCTGCAAGAATGAACCCGAGGTTTTTATGCGGATCGCCGTAGTGCGGATTGGCGGCATATGCTTCGGAAAAACAATTGAGTGCTTCTTCGGATTTCCCAACTGTCGCCAATGCAATACCGAGGTGCATACGCGCCTTTTCCACCTCTGCCTCTTGTTCCAGCGCATGCCGTAAGTACGGAATAGAACCCTCTGCATCTCCCTCGTGTAATAGGAGCTCGCCAAGCTGATAATACGCAAAAGGAAAACTGGGGAGGAATGCTATCGTCAGCTGAAAGTGCTCGCGGGCATTGGTACCGTCTCCGTGCTGCACGGCGTACAAACCCAACGTATAATGAGCAAGCCAATTCTTTTCTGTGACGCGTACGGCGCGCTCGAACAACGTCTTATCATTTTCCCAGTACCCAACCTGTTTTTTGGTGAGTGCAAGACAGGCCAAGCAAACAAGAAGCGCTGAGATACTTTTTACATACATCGCGCGGCGTCTGCCACTTCCTATGTCTGCAACACACCATGCGACAACAATCGAAAGACCGACAATTGGCCAATACATATAGCGGTCGGCGTATGCTTTCGCCCCAATCTGGATAAATCCAATCATCGGTACGAGAGTTCCCACATACCACAACCATCCGACGGCAAACCAAGGGAAACGTTTTAGCCACACGAATGCGAGAACCGTCAGCACCACCAGAACACTGCCTGCCACAACCACCAAAGCCGCGGGCCAACCGCCCTCAGGATAAGGATAGAATATCGCAAGGTCAAACGGCCAGAATGTTTTCTTGATATACATGAAATACGAGACCACCACATTTTCTAGCCTTGCACCAAACGACAAACCAGCCTTCACTGCTCCTACCTGAACTTGAACAATGTAGGTAACGATGCTCGACCCAACCGCCAACAGAAGCAAAGGAATTTTTTCTAGAAGTATGAACGCGAACGAAGGCGTACGAGTGTCGGCAGGCTGGAATGGGTTAACCCGGTTGAGAGGCCAGTAATCCAACAGCAATAAGACGAAGGGGAGTGTGACGATAATCGGTTTCGACATCAAACCCAGAGCAAAGCAGAAGAGAACGACGATGTAGCGTTTGAATCCTGGAGAAGCGACGTACGAAGTGTATGCTCCGATGGTAAGAAATCCAAACAGTGCGCTGAGAACATCTTTTCGCTGGCATACCCACGCGACCGATTCAACATGTAACGGATGCAAGGCAAAAATCATTCCAATAAACGCGCTGGGACCTTCTCTTCCTGTCATACGTCTCAGGAGCAGATACAGCAGTATAGAACTAAGCAGATGAAGAACGACGTTGTGGAGATGATGTCCGGCGGGGTTCAAGCCGAACAATTGATAATCCAGCATGTGCGAAATCCAGGTGACCGGCTGCCAATTCCCTTCGAATCCGGAGGTCATCGCCCACACAATATTTTCCCAGGTGATTCCCGGCTGAATGAAATAATTATTCACAACATACTGCCGGTCGTCGTACAACGAGAACCCGTGTTCCTGCACAGACCAATACGCAAGAAACGTGCTCGCGGTCAACAAGAGAATGACAACATACCGGGCGGGTATGCCGAAGGGGAAACGTGCGAAGGCAATCGAAGAATTCATCTACGGGAACAGTGCGGAAAAGAAAAACCGCCGCCGGCGGGGTTTCACAGTGGGCCCTGCAGGACTTGAACCTGCGACCTACGGATTATGAGTCCGCTGCTCTAACCAACTGAGCTAAGGGCCCGGAACATTCAAACACTCATTCATAAAGTTAATCAAGAAATGAGCGTAAATCAATAAAACGGCAGGAATAGTCGCCCAGAAAACCGCTTGACATCCGCCGTCATTTTGCGTAATTTTAGAGAGTGAATCAAGAGAGCAAGCCTCGTTCTACTCTCGCATCTCACCATCAGATCCGTTGCTGTACCTTGTTGTTGATCCCCACGGACCTTACTATTATAAAGGGGTATGATCTATGGCAAAATCAAAATTTTTAATGCATGATTGTGCGTACTGCCATAAACCAACAAAAATGGAGCTGGTCGGCGAAATGCAGATGGACGCGCAGGGCGGCGACTCCCAGAAGGTATGGTATCGCTGTACTCGGTGCAAGCACAGCGCGCTGCTGGCGAAGGACGAACTCCAGCGCCAGAAGAACGGAAGCAGTGTCAAGGTCGACCGCGACAGTTTCGAACAATACGCAAAAGAAAAAATGTACTCCGTCGGGCAGACGATTTACCATACGGAGTGGGACGATTACGGCAAGGTGATGGCGAAACAGCGAATGTCGAACGGCATTCAAGCTATCACGGTAGCTTTTGAAAAACTCGGCGAACGGCGCTTGGTGGTCAACATTGCCCCGGAACCCGTTTCCGAAACACTGTAACAAGCAGTACAACACCCGCAACACGCAAGGGAGGTGAATTGTTTGGTCGGCATTATTATTGGCGATAACGAACCGATTGACCGTGCTATCCGACGGTTTAAAAAGAAGTACGAGCGGTCGGGCATCCTGAAAGAATTCAAAAAACGGACGTTCTTTACCAAGCCTTCCGTGAAAAAAAGAATGAAGAAAGCGAAAGCGATCCGGCGTACACAGCGTACCTTAGCTGAAGAGAATCAGTAACTCTTGTACACTCAAATAAAAAATCCCTCTCGAACACTCGAGAGGGATTTTTTTTATTGCCATTTTTCTCCTAACGCGCAGGTCGTCAGACTTCGACGGACTCT
>DATCJD010000319.1:0-2151 GCA_036507435.1 Bacteroidota bacterium | reverse complement strand
GAGCAGGATGGACTGGTCGGGCTTGAATTTTCTTGAGAGTTCGGCATAGAATGCCTCGATGGCAGAGGTGTCCGCCAGCGCATGAGCAGATTCGATGGATAAGCCGAGTTTCTGAGAGAGGGGGAATGCAGTGTGGAGCGTGCGCGTAGCCGGACTGCCGTAGATGGCGGCGAATTTCATCGTTTCAAAATGTTTCGCGAGGCGGTTCGCCGTCGCAACGCCAGCTTCGCTCAACGGGTGGAATTGCCCGTGCGTTTCCTCGGGCCAGTTCGCGAGCTTTTCCGCATGGCGCACGATGTACAGCTTGGGCTGGGAGAAGGCAGGCTGAGCCGCCAGCACGAGAAGCGTTGAAAACAATAAGATTTTTTTCATTGGGTTACTCTCGATATTGGTTTTGTAGGGGCACGTTGCAACGTGCCCCTACGAATTATTTTTTAAAAACAATTTTCCCGCCGGCAACGGTGTAGAGCACGTCGGTTTTGAGGATATCCGCCGGGTTTGTGGTTAGTAATATGTTACGCGAGAGGACAACGACATCGGCAAGTTTCCCGACTTTGATCGAGCCTTTGACGTCCTCTTCAAAATTCGCGTACGCGGTGCCGTACGTGTACGCTTTTACCGCTTCTTCAATTGTGATGCGCTCGTCGGGGAACCAGCCGTCTTTCGGTTCGCCTTTTACTGTTTGCCGCGTGACGGCGGCATACAAGCCGAGCATCGGGTTGATGGGATATTCGGACGCAGAAGTGCCGGGCCAATCCGTGCCGAAGCTCAGCACAGCGTCGCCCTCTCGTATGCGCTTAAAGGCGTACGCGCCCTTACAGCGCTCGTGGCCTATGCGCTCTTCCATCCAGCGCATATCGTCGCTCAGGTGGAAAGGCTGTACCTCGGCAATCACGCCCAACTCCCCAAGCCGCTTGAAATCGTTTGCGGCGATGACCTGTGCGTGCACAAGCCGGAATCGCCTGTCTTTTTTGCCGTTTACGCGGTTCAATTCTTCAAGATAATTGAGCAGAAGGTTATTTGCTTCATCGCCGATGGCGTGGATGGTCATTTGCAGTCCCGCCCGGTCGGCGTTCAGCATGTAGCCGAGGAATTTCCCTTCTACGATATCGCCGAGGCTATCCACCATCAGCGGGCGCCACCTGCCGCGGTTATCGGGATTATTGGAATACGGCTCAAAGAACCGCGCACTGCTCGTGCCCATGATGCCGTCAACGTGTCCCTTGAGCGAACCGAGCCGGATCCACTCGTCGCCGGAGCCGATTTTTACGCCCTTATCGGCAAGTTCCCTCCACCTCTCTAACCCGTACCGGAAATGGATGCGGCACGTTAGCTCGCCTGCGGCGTGCAGTTCGCGGTAAATCTCAAGCTGTTCGTCGTCCGACATGTCGCTGACATTCGTAACGCCGAATTTCCGTATTTCCTCCAGCGCCCGTTTCGTTTGCAGGACTCTACGTTCATGGGAGAATCGCCGCGGAACGACATTCCGGAACAAGGGCAGGACGCCCTTCCCGCGCATAATTCCTGTGAACACACCTTTGCCATCGCGAATGAATTCGATGTCCTGCGCTTGCGGGTTCGTAGAGTCGAGTCCCGCCGCAATAAGCGCGGCAGTATTAGCGGCGAATTCAGAGCTATCGAATTTCCGGATGAACATCGGGTAGTCTTTGGTGAGCGATTCAACGCGCTTCATGTCAGGAGCGAACGGTTTACGCGCTGCGCCGCCGGTGGTTCCCGCCGTCCACTGGTCGTACGCGCCCCAGAATCCGCCCACGACCCATTCACCTTTCGGCAGAGCGGTAGTGACCTGCCGGACGCGCTGGATGAACGCGTCCTGCGTGCCGACTGCCATGATGTTAAATTCGAGGAACTGCGCCGCTGAGGCAAAATGCACGTGGTTGTCGTTGAACCCCGGAAGAACGAGTCGCCCGCGCAGGTCGATGACTTCCGTTTGTTTGCCGCGGAGTTTGAGGACGTCCGCGTTCGTGCCGACCGCGATAAATTTGCCGTCTTTGATAGCGACGGCTTGAGCTTCTGGTTGTTTCTCTTCGACAGTCCAGACTTTCGCGTTGACGAGCAAGAGGTCGGCATGCTGTTGCGCGATTAGGGATGAGCCTGTAGCAAGAAGAAAGATACACAGAACCACTATAC
>DATCJD010000318.1:0-3359 GCA_036507435.1 Bacteroidota bacterium | reverse complement strand
GCTGTTGCGCCAGTTCAAGCCCCATCATGCCGTCTTCGGCTTCGAGCACAGCCCAGCCTTTCAGCTTGAGCTGTGAACCGATGGTCATGCGGTAAGAATCTTCGTCATCAACGATTAACACTTTTTTCATGCCGCTCTCCTTCTTTCATTCAGTAGAGGTCGCTTCAAAAGTAACGAATGGACAAAGGAAAAGCAATATACAAATTCGGTGTTCGAAACGCGGACTGCGGTATAATTTCTCATAATGAGATGGGAATCACTGAAAGGAGATGCGGATTGGATTTCATCCCTTCTCTCGCTATATTTTGGACAATGACAACACGCGTGGCGGTTGCGGTCATACGAAAAGACAAGACGATTCTCCTCTGCCAGCGTAAAAAAGGCGCGCGTTATGAATTGAAATGGGAATTCCCCGGCGGAAAATTAGAGCTTGGCGAAACTGTCCTGCAGTGCCTTGCACGGGAGCTAAAGGAAGAACTCTCCATCGAGATTACCGGCGTAGATAAACTGGAGATGCAGGCGGCGGAATATGACGACGGGGGACGCTACGAAGTCGCGTATTGTTTCCTCTCGGCATTTTCCGGTGAACCGAAGAACAACGTCTTCGAAACGATTAAGTGGGTAACACTCGAAGAACTTCGTTCGCTCGATATTCTCGAAGGCAATAAAACATTCATAGCGCAGTTGACGCATGAGTAGAGTAGTTTCCAGTTTAATGTGGTGAATAACAGCAGTCATTTATTATCGGACAGTTTTGACAAACAAAAATCGGAAATCTGCAATCACTAATTCTGTGGTGCGCTGGTATCGGCGCAACGCCCGCGAGTTTCCGTGGCGCCGCACGCGGAACCCGTACCGCATTCTTCTCTCCGAGATCATGCTCCAGCAAACACAGGCGAGCCGCGTGGAAATAAAGTATCCGAGATTTCTCAAACGCTTCCCATCGCTCGCCTCGCTCGCACGGACGAACAAAGCTACTGTCGTACGGGCATGGCGCGGAATGGGACATAATAATAGAGCGGTCCGGTTGCAGAAATTGGCTCAGATAGTTATGCGCGAACACGGCGGCAGGTTGCCACGCACGGTGGAAGCGCTTGACGCCCTTCCCGGCATCGGCACATATACCGCCCATGCGATTGCGTGCTTTGCATTTGGACAACACGTGCCCGCGGTGGACACCAACGTTCGGCGGATTCTTTCCCGGCTCTACCCAAAGGAAAGCAAGAAACTCGACGAGTGGGAAGTTGCCAGAAACGTCCTCCCGCACCGGCGTGCATACGATTGGAATCAGGCGTTATTCGACCTTGGCGCGCAGGTCTGCACACAGCGAAATCCAAAGTGCGGGATATGTCCCGTAAATAGATATTGCCCAAGCGCGTATAAGGTGGCACAGGACCGTAAAACTATCGCTAAGCGGGAACGGGGGAGAAACGGTATCCCAGACCGTATATATAGAGGGAGAGCAGTGGAAATCCTCCGCTCATTAAAGAACGGCAAAACAATCACAGCCGCGCGGTTAGGCAAGTACATAAAGGTAAATTACACTAACCGAGACAAGTCATGGCTGTACCGCCTTCTCCAAGCGCTTGAACGCGACGGCGTTGTGTCTCTGAAAAACGGTTCGTCAACTCTTCATGTATCGCTTGCCAAATGAAGAACAACGCTCACCTCCTTCAACTCCGTACGCTGTATCTATCACGGAAAAAAGCAATCCGGTCACGCCTTGCCAATTTTTCTCAGGTACCTGCTTCGGAATATTTTTACGAGTTACTCTACTGCCTGCTCACGCCTCAAACCAGCGCAGAACATGCCGGTCGCACGGTTGAAGAACTCAAGCGTCTGAACTTTGAGCGAAGAGAAATCAACCCAGAGCCGATTCTTGCCGATAAACGGCATTACATTCGATTCCACAGGACGAAGTCGAAACATCTCATCCGTCTCAAGCAGGAAATGCATACTGTTCATAGCGCTCTGTCTAACGGGGCGACATCGTTTGTGTTGAGGGAGTGGCTCGTGAAGAACGTTATGGGACTCGGCTATAAAGAAGCGACGCATTTTTTACGTAACATCGGCAAGAACGGCGGGTTGGCAATACTGGACAGGCATATCCTCCGGAATTTGAAACGATACGGCGCAATCCGTTCACTGCCCGATACGCTTTCTCGCAAGCAGTATCTTTCCATCGAGAAAAGATTTATGAAATTCTCCGAGCGCGTCGGGATTCCGGTGGATGAACTTGACTTGCTCTTCTGGAGCATGGAAACAGGAGAAATACGGAAATAAATCGCCTGGTGCATCGGTAAATAATACGCCGAGTGGAAAAAATGACTCCTCATACTTTATTTTTTTATTCAATACCCCTATGAAAATCCTTGTAATCGGTGCTGGTCAGATGGGCACTGCATTGGCATACGATTTGGCACGTTCTCAGGGAGTCGAATCCGTAACGCTTGCGGATGTTGACGCGAGCCGCGCGCACTCGGTCGCGGCACAGATCAACGCAAAAAAAATCCGGCATGCCCGCTTGGACGTCGAGTACTTCGACGATGTGATCTCGTTGATGAGCGGACATGACTGTGCCATCGGGGCGACGACATTTCGGCATAATTTCGAATTGACGAGGGCGGCGCTCGAAGCAGGTGTTCACTTTTGCGATTTAGGCGGGAACGACGATGTCGTGCGCCGTCAACTCAGCCTCGATGCAGAGGCAAAAAATAGAAATATTCTCGTTGTTCCGAATTGCGGCCTCGCTCCGGGCTTCGCGAATGTTCTTGCGGCTGGCGGCGCAAAAAAATTTGACGAGCTGGATACGATCCATATTCGTGTTGGGGGACTTCCGCAACACCCGAAGCCCCCGCTGAATTACCAGTTGGTGTTTTCCGCGGAGGGGCTTGTCAATGAGTATTCCGGAATGAGTGTCGTTCTGCGCGAGGGCAAACCCGTCGAGCGCGCGGCGATGACGGAGTTGGAAGAGCTTGAGTTCCCGCCGCCGTTTGGCTTGATGGAAGCATTTTTGACATCTGGCGGGGCTTCGATGTTACCGGCGATGTTTGAAAGCAAGGTACGGGAACTGGACTACAAGACTATCCGCTATCCGGGCCATTGCGAGAAGTTCAAGACGCTCCTCGATATTGGGTTCGCCTCGAACGAGCCGATCAGCGTGGGGTCGAATCTTCTTACTGCAAAAGAGATGTTTCTTGAACTTTTGAAGCGTAAACTGGGAGGCTCCAGCCATGATGTTGTGCTTGTGAGAGTGGTGATGACAGGAACAGGGGGAGGAATACGACGTAGTTTGTCGTACAACCTTATTGATTTTTATCAAGAGAATGACAATATTAGTGCCATGATGAGGATGACGG
>DATCJD010000317.1:0-2375 GCA_036507435.1 Bacteroidota bacterium | reverse complement strand
CCGGTCGAACCGTGGAAAGCTCTTTCTCCAATTCTACTATCTGCCGGATATTGTAGAGGAACCACGGGTCAATTTTCGTGATGCGGTGGATGTCATCTAACTCCACACCAAGCAAGAATGCATAGCGGAGGTAGAAGATGTTCTCCGGCTTAGGCATCTTGAGCTGGTCGAGAACTTTCTTCTTGAAAGCGGTCCGCTTATTCGGCGTCAGTTCGCGCCAATCGAACACATCCTTGCCGTCCGACCCAAGCCCGAATCTCCCTTGTTCCAGCGAACGCAACGCCTTCTGTAGTGATTCTTTGAACGTCCTGCCGATTGCCATCGCTTCACCGACCGATTTCATCTGCACGCCGAGAGTATCATCAACGCCTTTGAATTTCTCGAAATCCCAGCGCGGAATTTTCACAACGCAGTAATCAATGGTCGGTTCAAACGAAGCGGGGGTCAGTTTTGTAATGTCGTTGGGAATTTCATCGAGCGTGTACCCGACTGCGAGCTTCGCCGCCATTTTCGCGATGGGGAACCCGGTCGCTTTCGACGCCAGCGCGGAAGAGCGCGAGACGCGCGGGTTCATCTCGATCACAATCATTCTGCCGTTTTGCGGATTCACCGCGAACTGGATATTTGAGCCGCCCGTTTCCACGCCAATCTCGCGGATAATCTTTTTCGCCGCGTCGCGCATTGCCTGGTACTCTTTATCGGTCAGCGTTTGGGCGGGCGCAACCGTGATCGAATCGCCGGTATGGACGCCCATCGGGTCGAAATTCTCAATCGAACAAATGACGACGACGTTGTCCTTCAAGTCGCGCATTACTTCCAATTCGTATTCTTTCCACCCGATAACGGATTCTTCGATGAGCACTTCGTGGGTGGGACTGCTTTGCATCCCGTGCTCGGCTTTCTCGCGGAACTCTTCGATGTTATACGCAATGCCGCCGCCCGTTCCGCCCAGCGTGAACGACGGGCGGATGATCGCTGGGAAGCCCGTCGTTTCGACAATCTTCATCGCCTCGTCCATCGTTTTCGCAAATCCGCCGCGAGCGGACTCCAATCCGATGTTGTCCATCGCTTTCTGGAACAACTCACGGTTCTCGGCTTTCTGGATTGCTTCGAGTTTCGCGCCGATCAACTCCACGCCGTATTTTTGCAACACGCCGCTTTCGGCAAGGCTCACCGTGATATTGAGCGCGGTCTGACCTCCCATTGTGGGGAGAATAACATCCGGGCGCTCGCGGTCGATGATTTTTTCGACGAACTCCGGCGTAATCGGCTCGATGTATGTCGCATCGGCGAGGTCGGGGTCGGTCATGATCGTCGCGGGATTGCTGTTGATGAGGATAACGCGGTAGCCTTCTTCTCGCAGGACTTTGCAGGCTTGTGTGCCCGAATAATCAAACTCGCACGCCTGACCGATGACAATCGGTCCGGAGCCAATGATGAGTATAGAGTCAATATCCGTGCGTTTGGGCATTTCGGTTGGTGAACTAAAATAGAAAAAATTTTCGGAAGGAAAAAGAAAAATTTATAACGGCCAACCTTCCGAAGGTTCCAAACCTTCGGAAGGTTTCGCGTCAGTGCCCCCCGCCCTCCAACATCTTGAATCCGTGAATAAGCCACGGGAAGAGCGCGTCGAGCGACTCCTGCACACCGCGCACAGAACCGGGGAGGTTCACGATCACCGTCTGCCCGCACACGCCGGATGTGCCGCGTGAGAGCATCGAAAGCGGCGTCCGCTTCTGCCCGTACGCCCGTAGAACTTCGTTAATCCCGGGTATTTCTTTCTCTACCACACGAGCCGTAGCTTCAGGGGTAACATCGCGGGGACCCAAGCCCGTCCCGCCAGTCGTGATGACAAGGTTAAGCTTCATCTCGGTTGCATAAGAGCGGAGCTTGGCTTCAATCTTCTGGACGTCGTCCGGCACAACGGCATAGTCTTCGGACTCGATCCCCTCCTGCTTCAACCGTTCTACAATGAGCTTACCGGAGCTATCCTCTTTTTTACCGGCGGCGACGGAGTCCGAGACGACGAGCACGGCGGCTTTGAGTTTCGTTGCTGGCGAGGGCTTGAAATCCGACTTGCCGCCCGTTTTCTTGATGAGCTTGATGCCGGAAATCACCATCGTTTCGTCCACCGCTTTCATCATATCGTAGAGCGTCAGTGCGGCGGCAGAGGCGGCGGCGAGTGCCTCCATCTCAACGCCGGTCTTGTAGATTGCTTTGATTTCAGTTGTTATTTCAATGCGGGAGTCCTGTACATCAAACTTGCACTCTATATAATCAAGCGGCAACGGGTGGCAATACGGGATGAGCATGCTCGTATTCTTCGCGGCTTGCACGGCGGCAACTTTCGCCACGGCGAGCGCGTCCTGCTTGGG
>DATCJD010000316.1:0-3379 GCA_036507435.1 Bacteroidota bacterium | reverse complement strand
GTCATATAGACGACCGTGCCGTTGATCTCAACAACTTCTCCGCTCGTTGGCTCTTGAGCGTCGGTTAAACAGCCGGCGAGCATGACGGCACACAGTGCCATCGTTGAAAACACTATTCGTTTCATCACAACCCCGTACGTTAAGAAGACATACCGTGGATATTCCTTACTGCTTTCTTTGCGTCTCAATACTGACGACAAGATTTCCCTGGACGACCGGCATGCCGATTGGAGATAATCTTGGCTCCCATACGAGGAGCTGTTTGACCGTATACGGGTCGATGGAAAAGACGTTGAATGATTCCTTCCATACGCCGTCCAGATACAAGGTAAAATCCTGTTCCTCATCGCGCACGCGGGCGTCCCACGTCGAGGCGACTTCAGGGAGCAGGTGCCGCAACGCGCGGTCCATATCCGGTTCGCCTATTTTTTCAAAGTCCGCCGCAGTCAAAACATACTTCGCGCGCCGTTGGATGAACGGGCGTTGCGCGACAATGGAGACTTCCGAGAAACTGATGGTTTGCGGAGGCAATTTTACCGTCCAGCGAATCTCGCGCGGCGAAAGGGCGATAAATTCCTTCACCCATTTTTCGTAGCCGATATGCGTCACCGTAACGACGTGCAGTTCATCAGTGTCTAAGAGAAGCGTAAAATTTCCGAGCGAATCGGTTGACGTCCCCGAATTTGTCCCCCGTACGACGATATTAACAAAGGGAATCGGGACGCCGGAGATCGCGTCGATGACTGTCCCACCTACAGTTAATACTCCCTGGGCGTTGCTGGATGAGAACATGCCCGCGAGAAGGCTGGCTGATAACAAAAGTCGGAGGTGCGAATGGTGATTCTTCATAGAAGTAGACTTGTTTGGTTAGAAGATACTGTCCTTTTTCTATCACTTAATAGTACGCATTCTCCATGAACTACACAAGGGGAAGCCTGTTTGAACAGGGTTCCCCTTATCCATCGTCACAGCCTCATTTTTATTTCCCCGACCCAAAGGTCGGGGTTATTGCCACGCCCTTTACAGGGTGGACACAAAATGGATCATCCCAGCTTAATCCCTGTTCCGTTTGCCGCCACTGCTTCTCGAACCGCCGCCCTGCGACGGGGGCGACTCCCTGCGCCGGGTATCGGGCGCGGGTCGTGACTGCGGTTCCACTTTAGGAGGTGTTGAGCGGCCCCGTCCTTCAAACTTTTCGCGCATCATTTCCCGACGCTCGTAGAACGGCGCGGTGCGCTCGTCGCGTGTCTTCGGCTTGGGCTGAACAGTTTCTCCGCGCTGTTCGGTTTGATTATCCGGACGGTCTCCGGGTCGGACGTTCGGACTCATCGCCGGGTCGTTGTTACGCTCACGCCCGCGTTCCGGTGTCGTTTGCGTTCCTCTTCCGGTTTCGCCGGAGCGAACTGGTTCATCTCTGCGCGTACGGGTGTCCTGCTCAGTGCCGCCGCGCGTATCGGTTTGCCGGTCAATGTCGCCGCGGTTGATACGGTCGATTTCCAACGAGAATTGCCGCTCGGGTTTGCGCGCCGAGATGCGCCCGCCGCGCTGGACGTTCGGGTCGGTCTCCGGACGGTAGACTTCAATGCGCTCGCGCGAGCCGTCGCGTACCATGCGTTCTGCGCCGTTGTTTCTGTTGCGCGTCGTGGTCACGTCATAATTTTCGATACGCGTTCTGCCTTGCCGTTCCACAAACGTCCTATCTACGCCGCGGTTGATGACGCGGTCGCGGTCAACTTCATACCGTGCGGACGTTCTCGTCACGCCGATGAGCCGTTGCGCATACTCAGGCGGCGAGCAGTACTGGTTCACATTGTGCTGACCGAAATGCCGGTAGCGTACGAACGACCAGTACCCGTGCGGCGCGAACCACCGCGTCGTAAATCGAATGCCGATAGAAAAGCTGAACGACGCATACGGCGGCAAGGGGGCCCATCCGAGATAGTCGTCGTTATAACGCCACTCGACCCATGCGGGACCCCACACGCGGTCGGGAATCCAAATCCATCCATAGTAATCGTCGAAGTACCATCTGCCGTAGTGATAGGTCGCCCAGCCGAACGGCTCGTTGGAGATCCAATACCAGCCGTACTCTGTCCACGCCCACCTGCCGTAGAGGTACGGACGCCAGCCGCGGTCGACGCGCTGGGGACGCCAGCCGTAATACCCCGCGCTGATTTCAATCCACTCGCCATGAGACGCCAGCGGAGAATAAAAGAAATCAACACTGCCGTCCATGCTGTTCGAGATGGTCGCGGCTTCGGATGTCATCATCGCAAGAAACACGAGCGCAACCGCCGCAAGCAAGGAGAACAGATACATTGTCTTTTTCATGATACCACCTTTAAGATATGAAACACTGATTCTAACGGTATTGGTTCAATACTTATGCCATTCCTGAAGTGGTAAAAACGCCAAATATAGGGAGAATTGTGGGCTTGCTGTGTCCTAAACTACGTCCAAACCGTGCTGTTCTGCATACAGCGAAAAACCTTGCCACGAAGACACTAAGGCACCAAGAACAGCAAAGCTATAATGGTTTTATTTCTTAGTGTCTTGGTGACTTGGTGGCAAAGTTGTTCGCTTGCTTCACGATGCAAAAATCTTCATTTTGCGGCTTCATGTTTACGACATCCACAATGCGGATTCGTCCAAACTTTGCAGAAAACCGCCTGCTTCAGATGCTCCTGTTACTCTATGCGATTGTATGGGTCGTTGCCGCTATCAATCCTAAGTATCCGACCGATTGGGTGCTGGAAAATATCCTCGTCGTACTCTTCGTGCCCGCGCTCGTGTTCACCTACAAGCGGTTCCCGCTCTCCGATCTTTCGTACGTGCTGATGACGCTCTTTATGATGCTCCATGCCCTCGGCGCGCATTATACCTATGCGGAAACTCCCGTGGGATACTGGATGCAGGAGTGGTTCGGGTTCGACCGCAACCACTACGACCGTGTGGTGCATTTTAGCTTCGGGTTGCTGATGGCATACCCGATACGCGAGATATTTCTCCGCGTCGCACGCTCGAGAGGATTCTTTGCCTACTACCTGCCGTTCGACGTCGTGCTGGCGGGCTCCGCGGCGTACGAACTCATCGAGTGGCTGGCGGCCGTCAACGTGGACCCGGCCGCCGGCATTGCCTTCCTGGGCAGCCAGGGCGACATCTGGGACGCGCAAAAGGATATTTTGGCGGCGAGTTGCGGCGCGGTGCTTGCCATGTTCATCATCGCGCTCATCAACTGGCGGTTGAATCCGTATTTTCTCAGCGAGATGAAAGAAGGATTCCGCATTCCGGCGGGCGACACGCCGCTCGGCGAATCGCGATTGAAGCAGTGGTTCGGCCCCGCGCCGGAGTGACAGCAAATCGATACTCGATATTGGAT
>DATCJD010000315.1:0-6620 GCA_036507435.1 Bacteroidota bacterium | reverse complement strand
ATTCCCTCGGAGCATGTCATCGGTGCGACGGGCGGCGTCGCGCAAAGCGAACGCGAAAACGGGGACGGGACGAGGACATACCGGTTTTATCAAGCGGACGTACACGATTTTGCGTGGCTCACCGCGCCGGATTTGGTGCGTACCGTCCGGAAATTCGTCCACCGCGAACGTGAACAAGACGAACGCGCAGACCGCCATCATCCCCTTCGAGAAGTGACCGTCATCTTGTTGACCCAGCCGCACCATAACGACCTTATCGAACGGTACTTTGACGCGACATTCAAAGCGCTCCGGTATTACGGCGAGTGGTACGGCGAGTATCCGTACGAGACCGTCACGGTCGTTGACCCCGCCAACGACAGCAGGTCCGGCGGCATGGAGTACCCGACACTCTTCACGGGCGGCGGGAATATCTTCGCGCCGGATGAAACGCCGGTGCCGGAAAGCGTCACCGTGCACGAGTTCGGCCACCAGTTCTGGTACGGGCTTATCGGAACCAATGAATTCGAAGAAGCGTGGCTGGACGAGGGCTTCAACTCGTACTCGCAGGACCGTGTTCTCAACACGGCGTGGAAGCCGTTCAAGGCGTACCGGTATTTCTTCGGCGGGCAGGGAGCCGGAACGAATGTCGGCATCCCGTATGTATTCGAAGACGTTAACCTGGGAAGGTACACTACCGGCAACACCGCTGTGCGCGGGCAGGGCAAGCTTGATGTTATGGCGCGAAAAGGGTGGGAGTATTACCAATCTTACGGCCTTAATTCGTACACGAAGCCCGCAATGTCGCTCTGGACGCTTGAACACTATTTGGGTGAAGAGATGATGTACCGTGTTTTGCGTACGTACCACCACCGGTACCGCTTCAAGCACCCGACAACGCAGGATTTCATCAACGTGGTGAACGAAGTAAGCGGCAAGAATATGAATTGGTTTTTCGAGAACACATGGTTTAGTTCGAACCTGTTCGATTATTCCGTCAGCAGTATTACCAACCGTGCGATCCCCAAGCCGCAGGGGGTATTCACGATGAACGGAGAGCCTGTTGAGAAGCCCGCCGCCGACTCCGGTAAACCGATGTACGAATGCACGGTGGTTGTTATACGCGAAGGCGAGGCGATTGCGCCGGTGGACGTGAAGGTTGTGTTCAAGGACGGTGAGGAATGGACGGAGCAATGGGACGGCAAATACCGGTGGAAGCAGTTTGTCTATCGTACCACGTCTCCGGTCAAGTATGCCGTCGTCGACCCGGACGGGAAGTTGATGCTCGACATTAACTATAATAATAACGGTAAAGTAGTAAGGCACGCGCAGTACAAGTCGCTTGCCGCAAAGAAGATCGCCTCAAAATGGATGTTCTGGTTGCAGAATTATTTCGAGTTCAATAGTTACTGGCACTGAGCCGCCCGTGAACCTCCCGAAGGTTTGAAACCTTGGGAAGGTTGATTACAAGGAGATTGTATGATTATTCAATCGCTAAAGCAGGGCATTGTAAATGTCAACCGCACCAAGCGGATGGTGCTGTTCGCGTGGTTACTGAACGTCGCCCTTGCGCTTGCGCTGGCGTTGCCGCTCTTTAGCCAGTTGAACGCGTATCTCCGCCAGTCGGTGCGCGGGGACGAACTGTTGAACGGTTTCAGCGCGAACTGGTACGAGTCGTGGCAAGCGGACATGCAAGGAAGCGAGCTTGCGCCGCTCGTGGATTACTCCATTCTCGGGTACGCGCCGTTCCTCAATCACACTGAGGCGGTGCTTGCGGGCACGGTCGTGAAAACAGCGGGCAGATTCTTTTATACGCTGGTCGCCAACCGGACATTCATTTCTATTAATCTCTTGACTGCGACGACCTTTTTCTACGTACTGGTCAGCACGTTTCTTGCCGGGGCGTTTATCGGCACGTACATCAAGGACTACCGCCTCAGCTTTACGGAATTTCTGATGGAGGGCGCAAAGTATTTCGGGCGATTCTTCCGGCTGTCGTTATTGTCACTCCTGCTGTACTTTGTCTTATTCCTCTGGTTGTTCGACTGGGCAAGCGGAAAAATTCCGGCGTGGACCGCCAACGCGCCCTCGGAGATGACCCCGTTCATCTATTATATTGTGAAGAATATCCTTGTCCTTCTGTCGCTCGCGTTGCTCACGATGTGCGTGGATTACGCGAAAATTCGAATCGTGGCGGAAGACCGTATCAGCGCACTGATGGCGCTCGCGGCAGGAGCGAGGTTCGCCCTCAAGAATTTCAGCAAGACGTTCGGGCTATATCTCGCGCTGGCATTCATCGGTGTTGTCATGATTGCTCTCTACGCCGTGCTTGAGCGGCAAATTCCTCAGCACAGTTACGGAATGATTCTCCTCGCGTTTGTGCTCGGACAGGTGTATCTCATTCTGCGCATGTGGCTGAAGGCGTCGTGGTACGCCAGCCAGACCGCGCTGTTCCAATCGGTGAGCGGGGACATACGGTAATACTCGCGTGTACCTTCCCCTTGCTTTTCCCCCTCTTTTCCCGTACTATGGTTCGCAAACGTTCCCCGTCGTTATGCACCGTCGGCAAATAATTCTTACATGAGCCTTCTCCAGCGGTTTCCGCTTTTACTCTTTCAGCCCGATTACGCTACCTCCGACCTGTATGATTCCCCGCCCATGCTCGATGCGCTGATTATGGTGAGTTTATATGCCGTTCTCTCGTCGTTGAAAACACTGGTGGGCGTGATCGTAACGACGGAAAGCATACGGTTTGCCTTGTTGACGTTTCTCGGGTCGGTTGCACTCGTTTTTATTACGTGGATAATCCTGACGCTTTTTTTTCATTTCATTGCGGACGCTCTCGGCGCGACCGGCGAACTGCATAACGCGGTATCGTTCGTAGGGCTTGCCGCCGCGCCCAATGTTGTCGTTTCCGTGTTAAGCCTGTTGATTATGGTTGTAGACTATGTTTTTTTTTCCGGCCAGCCGAATGAATATCTCGAGATGGGCGACCTTGGGTTATCGCTTATCGGCATGGCGTGGGGCTGGCCCGGCATGCTCTGTTACTTTGGGCTTAAAAACGCCGAGCGGTTAGGCTCCATTAAATCGCTTCTCGTGGTGATGCCCGTGTTTTTCGGGTTCGCGCTGCTTGAAGTGATGACCTCAAACCTTCTCAAATAGTATCAGCCTTTCAAGAGGGAGATGCATTATGCGGACATTCCTGAAAACGCTTTCCATCTTCATCACTACGCTCACCCTTTTTTCCTGCCAACCTCCGGGAGATTCGTTTGACGTCCTGATTCTCAACGGCAGGATTGTCGACGGTACGGGGAACCCGTGGTATCGCGCGGACGTGGGTATCCGCGGCGATAAGGTGGTAGCCATCGGTAAACTGAGCGGGCGCAACGCAAAGAAGACCATCGACGCCGAGGGTAAAATTGTCAGTCCGGGCTTTATTGATATGCTCGGACAATCGGAACTCATCCTACTGGTGGATAACCGCGCGATGAGCAAGATTTCTCAGGGCATTACCACGGAGATCACCGGCGAAGGCGAATCACCCGCCCCCGTGAACGACCGCATCCTGAACGAGTGGAAGCCGTTCCTCGACAAGTTCAATGTGAATGCGGACTGGAAGGATTTCGACGGGTATTTCAAGCGGATTGAAGCGCATAAATCGGCAATCAACATCGGCTCGTTTGTTGGTGCAACGCAACTGCGGGAATATGTCGTCGGGTTCGATAATAGAGAGCCTACCGCCGAAGAATTGGAACAGATGAAAGACCTCCTGCGCCAAGCGATGCAACAGGGCGCGTTAGGGTTAAGCACATCGCTCGTCTATGCCCCGGCAGTGTACGCTAAAACGACGGAGCTCATTGAGCTTGCGAAAGTCGCTTCCGAGTATGGCGGCATATATATCACCCACGTGCGGGACGAGGGAGACAAGCTGGTGCAGTCGGTTTTGGAGGCGGGCGATATCGGGCGCGGCGGGAACCTGCCCGTGCACATCTGGCACTTGAAAGTCAGCGGCAAGCGCAACTGGGGAAAGATGCTCGACATCCTCCGGCTGATTGAAACGCACCGCCGCCAGGGCGTCGACATGACGGCGGATTTGTATCCCTACACGGCGGGCGCGACCGGCTTAAGCGCGACCATGCCCGGCTGGGCGTTGGAAGGCGGGAGCAAGAAACTGCTCGAGCGGTTGAGGAGCGAGATAGACCGCGGCGCCATCCGCACGCAGTTGGAATCCGATAAATTCGACCGGCAGAATTTTTACCGCGATTCAGGTCCCGACGGCGTGCTCATCAGCAGTGTCTACGACCCCTCGCTCAAGAAATATGAAGGCAAGCGCTTGAGCGAAATCGCCAAGGACGAAAAGAAACATCCCATTGAGGTACTGTTTGAGCTTCTCGTCGCCGACTCAGCACGCACGGGCGCAATTTATTTTATGATGAGCGAGGACGACGTCCGGCTTGCCCTCGCGCATTCATGGACGAGTTTCAACACGGACTATAACGGCGTTGCGACGGACGGTCCCCTGAGCGCCGCCAAACCGCACCCGCGCACCTACGGGAGCTTCCCGCGCATCCTCGGCAAGTATGTGCGGCAAGAGGGCGTCATGACCATGGAAGAGGCAATCAGGAAGATGACCTCGCTCGCCGCCAACCGCGTGGGACTCAAAGAACGCGGCGTGCTCAAGACCGGCTTCTATGCCGACGTGGTGGTGTTCGACCCTGCGACGGTGACCGACAAAGCGACGTTTGAAGACCCGCACCAGTATTCGGAAGGCATCGAAGTCGTGCTCGTGAACGGCCAGCCCGTGTACGACGGCGGAAAATTTACCGGCAACCTGCCGGGCAAAGTGCTGAGAGGTCCGGGGTATAGGAGGTAAATGTAGTTTGTTGGTGACGGTCTCCTGCCTGCCCCCATGGGGACCGAGCCAACACTTGAAAATAACACGAGCGCCACATGTGAAATGTGGCGCTCGTGTTTACAGCATTATATTATGCTTGAAATTTATCGGACTTTGCGGCTTTTGAGCACCCGCGTCCAGTGGACGATTTGTTTTTTCACTTCTTGCGGGGAGGTACTGCCGGCTGATTTCTTTTGTCCGGCGCTATAAGTTGGGATGATGAAGTCGAAGACGTCCGAGTCGAATTTATCCGAAAATGTTTTCAGCGTGTCGAGGTCGAGGTTGCCGAAAAACATCCGGTGCTCGATGCAGTACGACACGATCTTGCCGGTAATGGTGTGCGAGTCGCGGAAGGGGATACCCTTGCGCACGAGATAATCCGCCAGCTCGGTCGCCGTGGCGAAGTCGTTGCTCAGTTCTTCTTCCATCTTCTGCACATTGAAGGTCGTGTGTACCAGCACGTGTGAGAAAATAAACAGGCATTGCCGCGTCGTATTCACCGCCTCGAAGAGCGGCAGTTTGTCTTCCTGCATATCACGGTTGTAGGCAAGCGGTAATCCCTTCATCACGGTGAGCAGGTTCACCAGCGCGCCGTAGACCCGTCCCGTTTTTCCGCGCACCAGTTCCATCATATCCGGATTTTTTTTCTGCGGCATGATACTGCTTCCGGTAGTGTACGCGTCGCTGATCTGCGCGAAGCCGAATTCCTTCGACGACCACAGCACCAGCTCTTCCGCAAACCGGCTCAAGTGCATCATGATAATACTGCACGCGGCGATGAATTCGATCAGGTAATCCCGGTCGCTCACCGCGTCGATGCTGTTCTCCACAATGCCGTCGAAGTGCAATTTTTTGGCGACCGATGCACGGTCGATGGGAAACGACGTGCCGGCGAGCGCCGCGGCGCCGAGCGGTGATTTATTCGCGCGCTTGCGGCAATCCTGCAACCGTTCATAATCCCGTTCGATCATGGAGAGGTACGCGAGCAAATGGTGCGAGAGCATCACGGGCTGTGCGCGCTGAAGGTGTGTATAGCCGGGCATGAGCGTCCCGAAATAACTTTCGGATTTATACAGGAGCACGCGCTGGAGCTGGAGGATCAGTTTGCTGAGTTCGTGAATAGCATTGCGAAGGAACAGCCGCTCGTCAAGTGCGATCTGGTCGTTACGACTGCGGGCGGTGTGCAGTTTGCCGCCCAGCGCGCCCGTTTTCTGGATGAGCCGCTGTTCGATGGCGAGGTGAACGTCTTCAAAGTCACCCTCAAGCTTGAACTTCCCCGTCTCGATCTCTTTTTCAATGTTTTTGAGAGCGGTGCGGATTCTGCGGGCTTCCGCCGCCGTCAGGATTTTCGTCGCGGCGAGCATTTCCACGTGCGCAATGCTTCCGGCGATATCCTCGCGGTAGAGTTGTTTATCGAGGTCAATGGACGACGAGAATGTTAAGGCGATTTTCGACAACGGTTCCCGAAATCGCCCGCCCCACAGTGCTTGGTGTGCCATAGTGAGCCAAAAAGTTAATGAAAAATTGTGGAGTCAAGATAGCGAAAAAATGAGCTTAGGGCAATGGAAACGGGAAAAAAACAGCAGAGCCACATGAGACATGTGGCTCTGCTCTTGCCGCGCTACTTCCTCACTAATCGCTTCTTTTTTGTCAACTCGTTTTTATTCACGCGATAGAACGTTTTCATCGGCAGGCTGAAAATTTTGATGAAGCCCTCGCTCGCCTTGTGGTCGTAGGTGTCTTCAGC
>DATCJD010000314.1:0-9189 GCA_036507435.1 Bacteroidota bacterium | reverse complement strand
GTCCTCTCACGGTTCACGCCGTCTGGAGAATACGCTCAGCCACCCGTTGCGACGCGCCGTGTTTGCCTAACATACCTCTTAGCATTGAAAGCTCGGCTCTCATGGTCTTGATCGTATCTTTATCATTGAGCAGTCGCCTTGTTTCCCGCGCGAGATTTGTCGCCGTCGCGCGGTGCTGGATGTACTCCGGCACAATCTGTTTTCCGGCGACAATATTCACAAGCCCAATATTCTTGATGCGCACGAGTAATCGCCCCATGAGGTACGTCAACCACGAGGTCTTGTACACCACGACGAGCGGCGTTTCAAGGCAGGCGGTTTCTAACGTCGCCGTACCTGAGGTCACGAGAGCAACATCGGAATAACTCATCACATCGTACGTCGCGTCTTTGATGAGGTGAATGCCGTTGACATTATACATCGTGGAAAAATATTTTTCCTGCAGAGTCGGCGCTACACCGATGGCGACTTCAATATCCTCTTGAGCAGAGAGCATTCGCGCCGCTGAAAGCATCGTAGGAAAAATGCGTTCTATTTCCTGCACTCTGCTTCCGGGAAAAAGACCCACAAGCCGCTTGTTCGGGTCGATGCCGTACCGTTTGAAAAAACCTTCACGGTCAAGTTGCGGCTTGAGCACCTCAAGGAGCGGGTGGCCCACGAATTCCGCATCAATCCCCTCCTCCTTATACAAGTCCACCTCGAACGGAAACACTACGAGCATCTTGTCGACAATCCCTTTCATCTTTTTGATGCGGGATTTTCGCCATGCCCACACCTGCGGGCTAATATAGTAGACGACGGGAACGCCGTTCTGTTTCGCTATGCGCGCAAACCGTAAATTAAAGCCTGGATAATCAATCAACACTACGACCTCCGGCTTTTTAAATATCAGGAGCTGTTCGAGCGTTTTTTCGACAGAGTAAATTCGCGGAAGTTGTTTCGCGACTTCCGTAAACCCCATCACCGAAAGCTCACTCACGTGGTACACCAGATTCATTCCCTCGCGGCGCATCTGGTCGCCGCCGACGCCAAAGATATCCACTGTGTGGTGCATCAACTTCAACTGTCGGACAACGCCTGCTCCGTGTAAGTCGCCCGATGCTTCGCCAGCAATCATCATGACCTTGGTTACCATGCGGAACCCCGGACCAACAGCGCAATGCTTACCAGAAGTATCGCCTGCAGCGTACGCCGTTCAGAACGAACAGCTTCCGTCCAGTTCGGTTTCTGCCCGGTTTGTGCCGGCGTCTCGTAGGGAAGAAGACGCGGAAAAAATCTCGGGACGTTTTTTTTATACTCCAAGTATCCGGCACCGAATTCTTTTTCGAGAAATTGCTCTTCGAGCGAAACGATCAGCGAGTACTGCACCAAAAAATATACGACCGTCGCACTCGCCAACCACGGGAACAGTGCATTGGACACGATACCGATACCGACGTACAGCATCATGTTCCCGACATAGAGCGGGTTGCGGACAATAGCAAACGGTCCCGACACAATCACAGCCGGAGCGCCCACACTACCGGTCACTCTCGTCAGGCTTCCTGCGTACGCAACGCCCCAAAACCGCAAGCTTTCACCCAACAACGCCACGACTCCGCCAACGAGCGCGGTCTCCATCGTCGGCTGTGCAAATGCGAGCATCACCAGCAAAAACGGAATCGGCGTGTAACTGCGATAACGAAAGAGTGTGTGACGAAAATCGGACGTGAGTTCGCTGTTCAACGGTTTCCTGTTTATCCTTGCATGAAAACATCGCGTCGCGCCATTTCCGCTTCGCGCCGCTTGCGGATGCGTTTTTGCGTCAATATTTGTTCCAGCCGTGACTGCACATCGCCGAAGTGGCGGTACTCGTGATACGAAATATTCTGCTCCTGGCAGTACGGAATCAAATGGTGCTTCGCGAAGACAATGTCCGCATACCGCACGGGGCATTGGTCGGAAATCCCGTCGCCTACATAGACGATAATATCATCGTCGCCCGATAACGTGAGCAGGTGAGTGCGCTTGCAGTTGCCGCACCGGTCGCATTCTTCATCGCGGTACGGAAACGACGGAACGAGCTTCGTCGTGTTTCCGTGCTCGACAAATTCCACATGGTTGGCAAACCACGTGAGATGTCCCAACCCGTGGTTTTTCAAAACGCGCTCGACGTAGAAATCAAGCCCGTCGCTGACAATCGTGACCGGGATACTCCGCTCAGCGCAAAATTGTTCGAAGCTCTTAAAATGCTGGTCAATGTCAAACGTATCGGCAAAACGTCCAAACTCGTCGCGTGTTAAACTTGGGATCGCGGCGCACTCTTGTGTTAAGCATTCACGGGCATTGATTTCGCCGCCGAGATACCGCAGGACAATTTCCTTTGCTTTTTCGCCCGCATACTTTCGAAACAACGAAGCTCCGACGTCTTGGTGAGCAACCGTCCCGTCAAAATCACAAAAGACTCGTACCATAAATTCGTTTCTGCGTGTAGTAATAGAGACGTAGCAAGCTACGTCTCTACAAAAAAAAATTACCCAGCCAACGCTTCGTTAAAACGCACGGAGACGAGTTTGGACACGCCTTCCTCTTCCATCGTTACGCCGTAGAGGGCATTCGTAGCTTCCATCGTGCGTTTATTATGGGTGACGACAATAAACTGCGTGTTATCGGAGAATTTCTTGAGAATGCGTGTAAACCGGTCGATGTTCGTATCGTCCAGAGGTGCATCAACCTCGTCCAAAATGCAGAACGGACTTGGCTTGACGAGGTAAATAGCAAAGAGAAGCGCTATCGCAGTGAGCGTTTTCTCGCCGCCGGAGAGCAGGTCAATGGACGTGGGGCGTTTCCCGCGTGGTTTGGCGACAATCTCGATACGAGCTTCGAGCGGGTCAACACCGTCTTCAAGACGTAGGTCGCACTCATCGCCCTCATCGAACAACCCCTTAAACGTGGTGATAAAATTCTCGCGTATTTTTTCAAATGTTTCAAAAAATTGTTTTTGTGCGGTGGTATTGATTTCGTCTATCGTCGCCAACAGCATCTTCTCGGATTCTTCAAGGTCGCCACGCTGGGCATTGACGAAATCCAGCCGTTCTTTCTCGCTCTTGTATTCCTCGAACGCCGCAAAATTGACGGGACCAAGGTGCCGGATTTTTTCCTTCAACCCCCTTACTTCCTCGCGCGCGACTACAAAATCATACTGTTCGTTATCCAGGAATTTCTGCAGTTCCAATTCTACCTCGAACTCCTCTCGCGCGCGCTGTTTAATGCCGTCCGCCTTCATCGTTAGTTCTTGCAGTTTAAATTCAAGGTCGTGCGCGGATTTAAGTGAGCCTTCGTGTTTCTGCCGCTCGTCTTTCAGTTTCAACTCAATAGTGTGCACCTGACTGCGTTTTTCAGTCAACTCCTTGTCGGCAGAGAATTTTTTCTCCTTCAACACGTCAAGTTCAGAGCGCGCGGCGATCAGCATCTCATCCGTCTCTTTCATATCTTCCGCGAGCCGGTCAATTTCCTCTTTCGCAGAGGCGATGTCGGCTGTGCGTTGGTCGAAACGCTCGGATAACGTCTTTATCGTCTGCGTGACGTGCTCGATTTCCTGCTGGATACTGCGCTCTTCGGATTTTAGAGATAGGACAGCAACGTTCGCTTCGTTGGCAACGCGCGAGTATTCATTCCACGTCGCCTCCATCCCTTCCAACTCGTGTGATATCACACCGACTTGCTGTTCGGCTTCGGTTTTTTGTCTGTCCGTCGATTCCAGCGCGGGAAGGATTTCACCCAGTTCATTCTTGAGCGATTGAATTTCTTGTTCAAGCCGTTCGCGTTCGGATTGGTTACGGAGAATATTTTCACTCGCCCGCTTCTTTTCGAATTCGAGCTGAGCAATGCGGACTTCCACCGAGGTCATTTGCTGTTCGATAGCACGTGCCTCATCGCCAAGCTTCCGGATGTCGATTTTCCCATGTTCGAGGGATTTCGCAGTCAATTCCTCGTGCAGGAGCGCGCGCTCTTCTTCGAGCACGCGAACAGCTTCAGCAATTTCTTCCAACTGGGATTTCCGGCCGATGTGCCCGCCCTCATCCTGCCGGACACTGCCACCGCGCAGGACGCCACTGCTGGTCATGATCTCGCCATCGAGCGTGATACACCGCAAGCCCGGGTGTTGTTGAATAATCTGAAACGCACGTTCAGCCGACTCGACAACAAGCGTGCCGTCCAGAAGAAAAATAAACAGATTGCGGAAACGCGCATCGCAACGGATCAGGTCGGTCGCCCAGCCGACTACCCCGTCGCCCGAAAACATCGGCCGATGCGTGGTCAACTGCGGCACTCTATCGAGGCAGAGAAACGTCGCTTTCCCTTTCGCACTCTTCTTTAACAATTCAATGGCGGCGTACGCCTGATTTGTATTCTCTACCAGCACAAAACCGGCGGCTTCGCCTAAGCCGGATTCGATGGCGACCCGGTAGCGGGAGTCCGCCGTCAACGCCTCGCCCACCGTCGTTTGGATAGACGGATTCCATTCATTGTTCGTGATTAAGTAGCGCGCGCCTTCGGAAACGCCTTCGAAACTCTCTATCAATCCCTTCAGGAAATCCACCTTGGATCGGTTGCGCTCGATGGCGCTCCGTAATTCAAACTCCCGGTTGCGCAATGCATCGAGTTCGGATTGTAAACTGTTCTTCATCGCGTCCATCTGGTGGACACGCACTTCGGCTTCTGCGTATTTCCGCCGCAGTTCTTTGTCTTCCGTCGAGAGCGTCGCGACAAGTTCCGTGTTCTGCTCGATCTCTTTCGCAAACGCATGATTTTCCTCAGCCGTGTATTCCATGCGCCCGCGCAGGTTTTCGATACGCGCTTTGGATTGGCTTTCGCGGTTACGCAAGTCGGATAGCTGGTGTAGCAGGGAAATTACGCGCTCTTGCGCTGATTTTAACGCGGATTTTTTCTGGTCGAGCGCGCGGCTGAATTCATCCAGCGCGTCTTTTTTCTGCCGGTACTGTTCTTCGGCTGTAGCCGCTTCCTCACGCACACGGCTTAATTGTTCGAGGAGTGTTTCCTGCTTCCGCTCCATCGCTTCGCGGTCTTCACGAAGTTTGATTTTTTCCTGCTCGTACCGTTCGATATTAACCGTCAGCGAACGCGTGCGTTCCTTCCCCGCCGCTACGCGCTGTTCGGCTTCGTGGATTGCGCCGAGCTGGTCGGAGAGGATGGTCTGCGTTTCCGCCACGCGCTCTTCAATCTCGCTCATCTCTGTGCGTAGGACTTCGAGCAGTGTTTCCTCCTGTTGAAGCTCAACGTCGATACGGTTCTTTTCCGTGACAGCAACGTCCAATTGCTGTTTGAGCGGGTCCATCTTTGTAAAAATCGACGCATACTCCCGTGTCATCAAATCTTTTTCCAGCGTCTGTAATTCGCTTGCCAGACGGTTGTAGCGTTCGGCTTTCTGCGCCTGCCGCTCCAGCGAGTTGACCGCCTTCTGCACTTCACGCACGATGTCGCTCACGCGCGTTAAATCTCGTTGCACGTTTTCGAGGCGGCGGTAGGTTTCTTTTCTGCGGAATTTGTATTTCGTCACGCCCGCCGCTTCCTCGAACAACCGGCGGCGTTCCTCCGCCCGGTCGCTCAGGATCGTCTCCACCATTTTCAATTCGATAACCGAATATGCATCGGACCCCATGCCGGTGTCCATAAAGAGGTCACGGATGTCCTTCAATCGGCAAAGCGTCTTGTTGAGATAATATTCGCCCTCGCCGGAACGGTAGACGCGCCGCGTAATCGTTACTTCTGAAAACTCCGTCGGGAGAATGCCCTTTGTATTTTCAATCGTCAGCGACACTTCTGCCATACTTAGCGGCTTTCGGGCTTTGGTGCCGTTGAAGATCACATCCTCCATTTTATCACTGCGCAGCGTCGTAGGCTTCTGCTCACCCAACGCCCAGCGGATGGCATCCACAACATTGGTCTTACCGCAACCGTTCGGTCCCACGATCGCGGTCAAGCCTGAGTCAAAGTTCAGGTCGATTTTCTGTGCAAAGGATTTAAAGCCAAATATTTCAATCTTTTTGAGATACATTAGCCGAGGCTTCTTGACATGTGAACGATAAATTCAAGATATGCTCTAAACGAGTAGACCATATCGTAGTAGAGCCAAGTGACTCCTAACGACACAAGGCACAACAATAGCCCACCACCGTAGGCTTTCAACCGACTCACTCCAAAAATCACCGCCACCCCTTTGAGCACACGCACCAGCGCCCAAAGTAGCACAATGCCGATGAGGATCAACATGGGCATAGTATAGACAGGAGAATCAAGAAGCTTTAGAAGAATCATGCCGGGAATAATCAAAAAGATAAAGGGCAGCGCTCCCCATACCGCTACAGAATAGGCGTGGTACCAATAGATTTTCGATTTGACGAGCATTGAAAAAAGCTTGATGACCGAAGACGTCAGGACGAGTCCCGCCAGAAATAAACCGGTGAAAAGCAGAATGCCGGGGAAAAGATTCCATGATGCATGAATCAACCGGAGCTTCAACCAATCCGATACCACCACTTGTGTGACGACATAATCCACGTCGATGCTGGTGCGAAACTGATACAGGAAGCTCACGACGACGACCGCCATCGTAGCGGCGACGGCGACCGCCAAGAGAAACGTATGCAGGTTCGCGACGACATTCGAGTCCCGTAAATCTGCAAAGAAATTGTACGGGCGCATCAGCGAACGGCTGAAACAATCACTGAACCGGCGGTTGTAGTGTACCATGTATGCCGTCATGAAAATTACCGCCAGCCCGAACACGAGCGGAGCTGCCGGGAACGACGACCGATAACTTCCGATCGGCAACGAAGAAAGTTTTTCTTCGTTGTAGAGCGAACGGACGACGTCATACACCGTACGTTTTTCGCGTGCGGCATTCACTAACCCGACAGGATGTACGAATGGCGTTCCGAGGTTGACAGTCATGATCGGTCTGTCGCCGCTCCAGTCGGCAAACGCGTCGATAAAACTCCCCGCGTAACCGAGTTCCTTTATCACCCGGTACCGTACTTCGAAGTACCGCGCTTGCGCTTCTTCCGAGAGCGGGTCGCTGTACCCGTTCCGGTTCCCGTGCTCGACCGCCTTCGAGTAGCCGAGCACAAGTACGGGACGGGCGCTGGATGTTTCTTTCCACTGAGCGAGCAGTTCCTTAAATTCTTTTTCGTCTCGTTGCGGGGGAAGAAGCGCCGCAAAGTCCACGAGGTCGAGACACACATCGTTCGCGACCATGCGCGTCCCAAAGTATGTCAATCGCGTATCGAGCGAGCGCGCAACATTAGTCATCCGCTGTACAAATTCCCGCGCGCGCGGGTCGGAAGAATCAAAGTCACTGCCGATTCCCCAGGCAAGCACACACGCCTGATGCCGGTCGCGTTGGATAGTCTCGCGCAACGCCGCTTCCGCGAGCACTTGGACATGTTCTTCGGCGAGAATTTCCGCCGGAACATTCCACGCGGGAATTTCTTCCAGCGCAAATAAACCGTAGCGACTGCACAGGTTCAGCATGTACGGGTGCGGCGCGTGAAACGCAAACCGCACAGCGTTCGCGCCGAGTGTCTTCATCAGCGCGACGTCTTTTTCCATTTGTTCATACGTCAGCGCAGAGCCGTACGCGGGCGAGTCTTCATGCCAGACGACCCCTTTGAGTACCGTTTTTTTTCCGTTGACGATGACCGCCCGATTTTCAATTGAGACGTTTGAAAATCCTACGTTGCGCTCAATGATGTCAACGACTCTGCGCTGGATGCCCTGCCCTTCGATAAGACTGATGCGCAGGCGGTAGAGGTCGGGGGTTTCCGGACTCCAGGGCTTTGAGTTCGCTAGAGCGAGGGTTGCTTGAACCTCCACCATTCGATTTTGACCAACGCTGACAGGCACATACGCAGATTGCGCAATTGCGCCGTTTGTTTGTTTATCGAACAATTCTAAGTGCACGGAAAGCGGCTTATCGCCATCCTCTGCCCGCTCTGCAGTCCTGACACTCGTCAGCGTTGCAGTAACGTTGACGGTCCCATGCCGAAAGTCCGCGCCTAATTCCGTGCGGACGTTTGCCGCGTCAATCCAAGTCCGCGGCGTCAAAAGCAAATAGATATCCCGGTAGATGCCGCCGTAATTCTTCCAGCCCCAAATTTGTTTACGCAACGGCAGAGTTGTGCGGGCGTTGAGGTCGTTCCGCACGACAATTTTGAGCGCGTTTTCTGTTCCGAGACGGAGCGCGGCGTCCGGAATTTCAAATTCGAACGTCGTGTACCCACCGACATGCCGTCCGATAAATTGGTCGTTCACCGTTACTTCGGCGTCGTAGTTAATTCCCAGCGCGACGAGCTTCACCGCGCGTTGCGATAACATCTCTTCGTCCACAGTAAACTTGCGGAGGAACGTAACTGTACCTTCATAGTCGAACGCGCTCGGTACATTGACGGTGTTCCAATCTTCTTCATTAAAGGAGTAAGACCACTCGCCGTTAAGGTCAAGTTTTTTGCGCGCAGGCGTGTCCGGATGCAGTCCGATTTCCGACCCGGTCATCATCGGCATGCCATTTTCGTATATCTGAACTTGCGCGAGAACGGAATTCGCTGAGAAACACCAAAACGCTACGAGGGCAAGAGGAATGTAAAATGTGGGAGAAATGAGTTGTTTTACCAAGTCTTTCTACCGGTTAAGGAAGAAAATACCACGCTTTTTTTGAGCGTGGCGTTTTGGGAAGTGGACTACAATATAATACACAAAGGCGCGGAAAGCAACGAAAATCAGCCACTTAGGTAGAATGTACAAAAAGATAAGCGACGAAACCACAACAAGTTAAGAGAACACGCTGAAGGAGCGCGGGAAATTTTCGGGGGAAACGACTGTATAGCAGACGTTCAGCAGGTTTCTCAATCTGTTCGAGGCTTACACTACGTTTGCCGCATCAATGATAAGGTGAAATGAATCGGCTTTAAGGCATGCTCCGCCGACCAACGCACCGTCGATATCCGGTTGCTTGAGCAATTCAGCGGCATTGTCCGGTTTCACACTCCCGCCATACTGGATAACCAGTTTTTCCGCGACTGTCCAATTGTAGAGCTGTCCAATGAGTTTGCGGATATGGCGGTGAACATCCTCGGCTTGTTGCGGCGTTGCGTTCCTGCCGGTGCCGATCGCCCACACAGGTTCGTAAGC
>DATCJD010000313.1:0-4715 GCA_036507435.1 Bacteroidota bacterium | reverse complement strand
TTTTCTCCGCCGGGTTGTTTTGTCCCTCCGCAACGCTGACTCCCCCGCCGTCAAATACGAGAGGACCCTTCTCTTGCATCCTGCGGCGGATATCGACGATGATCTTTTTGGGGGAGAGCAGTTTCCCGGTGATATTCGCCGGACACGCCTCCGTGCACCTGCCGCATTCGGTGCAGGTGTAGCCGTCTAATAATTGCTTCCATGTTAAGTCCTGCACATCGCTCGCGCCGAATTTTTCCACGTTTTCCGCCTCTAAATTCAGCGACTTTAATGCCCCGCGCGGGTTGAGCGAAGAAAAATACACATTGGGAATAGAGGTAAGGACGTGCAAATGTTTGGAGTACGGCAGGTAATTCAGGAAACCTAACACGAGAACTATATGAATCCACCAAAAGATTTCAAACCACACTGGAGCGGAGGAATGGTCGAACATCGGCATCATCATGCCGGATACAAAGCGGGCGAACGCAAGCTCCGGGTCCTGCTGAACCATACGCGTGGCGTTCTGACCCAACATGCTCACCATAATGAGCATGATGGCAAACAGAATTGCCGCCGCATCAATTTTGCCGTGCAGGTCCACTTCCAATCGTTTGGGGCGGAGAACGTACCGGCGGAAGAGCGCGAACAGGACGGAAATAATTACGAGACCGGCAAAGAGATCCTGAAGGAACGCGAGAGACTCATAGACATTCGCGTTCAAGACCCACGTGAGTGAAAAATCGCTGACAACGCCCTCGCCAATAGATTCGAGGACTGCCGTCAGAAGGACAACGAAGCCCCAGAAGATAACAAAGTGCATGACGCCGGCGAGCGGCTCGCGCAGGAGCTTCGTTTGACCGAACGCAATGACCCAGACTTTCTTAAGCCGAACGAGCGGGTTATCGAAACGATTCTCCGCTTGTCCTATCTGAAGATGACGAATCAGCCGCCTTACGCTGTAGGCAAAGAAGCCGAACGAGGACGCTAGGATGAGCAGGAAGATAATATTTTTAGTTTCCATAGAGAGAGAGTATCAGGCTTTGAGTTCTGCGGTATAGATGGTCACGGCTTCGCCGGCGATACTCACGCGCTCGACCTTGTTGTGATGAACGCCGAGGCGGATCTTCACGCGTCCTTTGCGTTTCATTTCATCTCCCTGCTCGCCGATAAATTCCATTCTGCCATCCGGCAACCGGAACCACGGCACATCGAGTCCGGCATCGAAAACATATTTGTACAGATACACGCCGAGCGGCCCGTTTGCCGAGCCGGTAACCGGGTCTTCCGTTAAGCCGACGGCGGGAGCAAAAAAACGAGAATGGACGGCGGAGCTTTCTTCGAGCGTTTCGAGTGAGAACACGCACACGCCTAAGATGTTCGCTTTGCGGGTAAGCTCACCCAGCCGTGCGTACTCCGGCGCGAGCTTTTTGATTGTTGAAAGTTTCCGCACCGGCACATAGAGATAGTTATTCCGCACAACGGGTAATAGGGTGTGAAGGTCTTGAGTGCGTAAACCCAGCGCAGACAACATGGGGCGCGGCAAGCGGTTGATGCGGCGGAACTGCGGGACGGGAATTTCAAAATCAACGACCGTGCCGGAATATTTTTTTTCCACGGTCACATTCAACAGCCCGCTTTTCGTCTGCACGCGGAAGGCATACGCCCGCGGCTTCTTCATCCCGTACATGCCCTCTTCGGCAAGGGCGTGAAAACCGCCGACCGTCGCATGTCCGCAGAGAGGCACTTCGACTGCAGGCGTGAACCAGCGAATTTGCATCGCGGCACTGCTCAGCGTGGAGGGTAGAATAAATGCCGTCTCGGAGAGATTCATCTCTCGCGCGATCGCCTGCATATGTGCGTCCGATAAGCCGCGCGCGTCCAGCACAACGCCCGCCGGATTGCCGCTGAAGGGCTTGGAGGTAAACACGTTGACCTGCTTGATCCGGTAGGTTTTCATCAGTCCTTTACCGTCAGGCGTAAGGCAGTCAGTATGTTGTGCTGTTTGATAAAATACACGAGGCTTCCCTTGATGAAAAACGAATCCGGCGTCGGCGCTTTTGCGTCTGTTGCAAGTATCTCGCTGAACATTTTACTTTGCCGGTCGAGGTCATAAATCGAAAACCGGTTCTCCAGAACGAGCGATTCCGGAGTTGACGACCTGCCCGGCGTGTAATAATTCATCAACACCAACGACTGCCGGCGTATGAATTCGACTTGACCGTGAAGCATAAGACCTTTTGTTTCTTTTCGGATGATGGTCTGAATCTCCGCGTTGCCGGGGTCTTCCTCTAAAATTTCTGGGAACAGAAAATCTTCCTGTTGTTGCTCGTTGAGAGCCAACGTGCGAAGGGCATACAGATCGTCCAACGCGTCCCCGTACTCCTCTTCTACCGCACCGGTACGCATTGACATCTTGAAACCGATGCGTTTTTCAAATTTCGGCTGGTAAGCGTACACGCTGTCGTTGAACGCGAACCAGAAGGTCAGCTCGGTGTTACGCCAGAGCACACTTCCCGACCCAACATCCAGAGCAATGATGCCTTTGTGCTCGGGAACCCCGGGATTGGCAAATTCATGGAGCAACACAACATCGCGGGAGACAGCCTCTATCCCGACCCACCATGGCTCGTCCAGGCGGACATCCTGCCACAGCACGGCGCCGCTCCGCTCATCGAGACAAAAAAACGATACGGTCTTTTGCTCATGTTGACGGCACTCGCCGACAACATTGCCCGAGGTTGAAAACAGAATGCGCCAAATACTGCCCTGCGCGGCGTACGTCCACTCGCGTTCAAGCGTATCATGTCCGAGGAAGGAAAAAATCTTCATAACACGTTGCATTGCGTGTGCAACATAGCATTTTTTGTAGGGATTTTCAAGGATGAAACGCTGACAAACGAATGATCATCCGTTATTGAGGACGGTAAGTGTAGAAGGTGGTGTCGACGGTCATCGCGCCAAAAATGCCGAGCGCGCCGTCCATCGCGGTAAAGTCCGGTTCGTCGGTACGGATGGAGATCTCGTCCCGGAACCCGTTGACGATGTTATAGTAGTTGTACAAGTTCGGTTCAGCTTGCCAGAGTACAAAGTAGGCGCGCTTTCGCTTGATATTCCAGCCCGAGTATGCAGTCGCGAAGTCCGCGAGCAACGTCAGATACGCCTCGCGTTGAAACGTGATAAATTCGATGCGCTCGAGGTTCTCGCTTGCAGTACTGACTCGTCGCTGGAGTGTCGGGTATGTCGCTTCAACAATCTCGGACTCACCGAACCCGCGCACGCGCGAGGGGACTTCCACCCGCTTCAACTCGGTGACCGCGCCTTGCGAGACCTCAAATTCGATGTACATCCTTACCAAAAGCCCGCGCGTTTTCGCGGAGATTCTCGCCTCTAGGCGAACATCTTCGGAATAACTGCCTGGCGCTTCAACAATGTGAACAGTGCTGACGGAAACCGACCCCCTGTCGGGAACAGAGACAGTGCCGCTCGCAGTTTTCCCGGAAGGAAGCTGAACATCCAGCTTATAGGTAGCCCCCGGTGTAGGCGTATACGGCGTGAGTATGTATGGAGAAATATCGGATGTATAGCGGCTTTGGTCTGCCCGTGTGATTGCAGTGTCTCGATACAGCAGTGTACCTTGAGCGCTTGCGAGGGATACCGTTGCGCCCACCACCTGCTTATCGTTCACGTTGGTGAAGGGGTCGAAGCCGTCGGGGTTGTACGTTGTATACACCCGCACATATTGCGTATCGGTGAGAGTCGAGAGCAAGCCGTACACCACCAGACGCTCTTCGAACGGTCCTTTCGGCTCAAACGGCTCATCGCACGCCGTCAGAAACAAACAACCAGCGGCTAAATATATGGAGAGGATGCGTGTCATTTTTTAATTACACAAAAATGTAACTCCTACGGTATCCGGCAGAGAAACAGCAACGGATTGCTTTGTCATCGCGCCGAAAATTCCCCTGCCGCCGGGGATATTCGAAAAATCCGGCTCGTCCGTCCGGATGGAAAACTCATCGCGAAACCCGTTGACGGTGTTCAAATACGCATAGAGCGCGGGGTCAAATTCCGTCAACTCAAAAACGACTTGCCGTATGCGCACATCGAAGGGCGAATACGTATTCCATATTTTTGCGAGCATCGTCGTGTACGCGAGCACATCAAACGTCGTCATGTCCGGCTGAAGTTGTCGACGTCGTTGTAGAGTGTGAAACAGGGGCCGAAACTCCTGACAATTCAAGCGGTCCCTGACAGCCGTGGGGAGTTCCTCCCGCTTGCGAACAAACACTCCATTCTCCCTGAGGTCGTATTCAAGAAACGCGCGAACCTGAAATCCGAACGTCGCCGGAGAGAGCGCGGAGAATAGTGTGATGAAACCATTCCGAAACGCCGTCGGACTACGGAATGCCGCAATATTACCGATCGTCAGCGCGGCTTCACCGGGTACGGTCAGCTCAGCCTCGATGTCGTCGCCAGACCCCGTTTGGACGGACAGCGTGTATGTTTCTCCTCTCTCCACCGGAAACGGATGCGCGACATAAGCCTGAATGTCGTTCTGGTACCGGCTTTGGTCTGCACGAACAAGCGTCGTATCCCTAAACGCATAAACTGTCGAACCATTAGAAATTTGTATCGCCGCGCCGGTCACGGAGTTTTCCGCAGAATACTCTAACGGGTTAAACGCCGGCGGGTCGTATGTTTTATAGAACCGAATGTATTGCGTATCTCTGACC
>DATCJD010000312.1:0-3576 GCA_036507435.1 Bacteroidota bacterium | reverse complement strand
GTATGGTTGTCGATGTGCTGTTCGCCGGTTCCGAGATACAGTCCATTGAGCGTTGCTTCCGCGCCCTCGCCGTCCAGTTTAACCGTGATGTTGTTACGGACAAGCCGCCCGCCGAACGTCATCGCATTGGATTTGAAATTGCTATCTCGCTCCTGATGAACGTGCAGTGTCGCCACATGGAAAGCGGTATCACTTTCAAGTTGCAGGCGTTCGTGTTCGACGACGGCGTTCTTCGCAAGCACGATTTCCGTGACCGTATTTGTGAAGTACGTCTCGTTAGCCAAACTGCCGTACGTTTCAATGAACGCAACCTGACTGCTCTCTCCTGCAATAATAAGATTGCGCGGGTGGGCGACGAATTCTCCGCCCTTGCCCGTCGAAATCATCATCACATGTATCGGCTTTTCGACGACGATGCGGTCGGGAATATACATGAAGACGCCGTCCTGCATAAACGCCGTGCTCAGCGCAACGAACGCGTTCTCGTCATACGGCGCATATTTCGCCAGATGCTGTTCAATGAGCGCAGGCTCGTTTTTTAACGCTCCGGCGAGGCTTCCTACTCGAACACCGGCAGGCAAATCGGATATAGATGAAAGTTCTTTGGAAAAATGCCCGTTCACGCAGACAACGCGGATCCACTCAGGATGCCCAAAAGAAAACTGATCGAGATCCTTTAGGGTAACAGTATTCGATTGAGCGCCAAGCGCAGGCTGAAACGCTGTTTTCGCGATGCGCGAAACATCCGTGTACTTCCATTCTTCGTGCTTTGTCGTGGGAAAACCAAGCTCAGTGAATTTTGCAATCGCCGCCTTCCGGATGGCGTGGAGATGCGACGACGCATCGCCGTTCAAGTTTTTTTCGAATTGCTCGAAGTGCGAAAGAAAGATATTGGTATTTTTGTCTGATTGCTGCATTTCTGCCCTTATGCGTTCACAACTGATTTTTCCTTAGTCCAATCGTAGCCCTTCTCCTCAAGCTCCAACGCCAATTCCTTGCCGCCCGATTTCACAATTCTGCCGTCAACGAGCACGTGTACGAAATCCGGCACGACGTAATTTAAAAGACGCTGATAGTGCGTCACGGCAACGATAGCCCGGCTTTTGCCGCGTAGTTTGTTAATGCCGTTCGCGACAGTTCTCAGAGCATCAATATCAAGGCCTGAATCCGTCTCATCCAACACTGCTAATACCGGCTCGAGCACCGCCATCTGAAATATTTCGTTACGCTTCTTTTCGCCGCCGGAGAACCCGTGATTCACGGGACGGTTCAACAGTGTCTCGTCCATCTCGACCCATTTTGCCTTATCTTTGACGAGCTTCAGAAAATCCATCGCGTCAAGTTCTTCCTCTCCTTTGCTCTTGCGGATTGCATTCAGCGCGGAGCGGAGAAAATATGTGTTGCTGACGCCGGGAATTTCCACCGGATACTGGAACGCCAGAAAAACGCCCTTCTGCGCGCGTTCTTCCGGGTCCAGTTCCAGTAAATCCTCTCCGTTGAAGAGAATCTGTCCTTGAGTAACTTGATATGAATCGCGTCCGGCAATCACCTGCGCCAACGTGCTCTTGCCGGAGCCGTTAGGACCCATGATCGCATGCACTTCGCCAAGATTGACTGTCAGATTGACGCCGTCGAGGATTTCGTTTCCGTCAACCGCCGCGTGTAAATTTTTGATTTCCAGTAATGCCATTTTTTTTTACCTGTGCTTACTTTTTTCTTTATGATTGGTAATTATTGAATTACTTACCCCACACTGCCCTCTAAACTGATACTCAACAACTTCTGTGCTTCGACTGCAAATTCCATCGGTAATTCGCGGAATACTTCTTTGCAGAATCCGCTCACGATCATATTCACCGCGTCTTCCGTCGGTAGTCCACGCTGTTTGCAGTAAAATATCTGATCCTCGCCGATTTTCGACGTTGACGCTTCATGCTCAATGTGTGCCGAGGTATTCTTCACTTCTAAATACGGGAACGTATGCGCCCCGCATTTATCGCCAATGAGCAGAGAGTCGCACTGCGAATAATTACGCGCTCCCTGTGCACTTTTTTTGATACTGACGAGCCCGCGATATGAATTCTGTCCTTTACCGGCGGAAATGCCCTTCGAGACGATTGTGCTCCGGGTGTTCTTGCCGATGTGGATCATCTTCGTGCCCGTGTCCGCCTGCTGAAAATTGTTCGTCACAGCCACAGAATAGAATTCGCCAATGGAGTTATCACCTATCAGCAAACAGCCGGGATATTTCCACGTGATTGCCGCTCCGGTTTCGACCTGCGTCCATGTGATTTTTGAGTTCTTCCCCTGACATTTTCCGCGCTTGGTGACAAAGTTGTAAATGCCGCCCTTGCCTTCCTTATCGCCCGGATACCAGTTTTGAATCGTTGAGTATTTGATCGTTGCATTATCCAACGCTACAAGTTCAACAACTGCGGCGTGAAGCTGATTCTCGTCGCGCGTAGGTGCGGTACAACCTTCGAGATAGCTGACGAATGCACTATCTTCTGCAATGATCAACGTCCGCTCAAACTGTCCCGTTTGGCGGGCGTTGATGCGGAAGTACGTCGAAAGCTCCATGGGACAGCGAACGCCTTTCGGAATAAACGCAAACGAGCCGTCGGTAAATACGGCGGAGTTGAGCGCGGCGAAGAAATTATCCGTGTACGGCACAACTGAGCCGAGATACTTTCGAACTAAATCGGGATGCTCTAAAATTGCTTCAGTCATCGAGCAGAAAATCACGCCGGCCTCCTGAAGCTTCTTCTTAAACGTAGTGCCAACAGAAACACTATCGAACACTGCGTCAACGGCAACACCGGAGAGAAGCTTTTGCTCTTCCAGCGGAATACCGAGCTTTTCAAACGTCTTTCTGATTTCAGGGTCGACTTCATCGAGGCTATTCAACTGCGGCTTCTTTTTCGGCGCGGAATAATAATACGCGTCGTCGTAATCAATGGGACCGTACTTGATGTTCGCCCACGTCGGCTCGGCGCCTTCCTTCCACAGTTTATGCCAATGGCGGAACGCCTTCAGCCTCCACTCGAGCATCCACTCCGGCTCGCCCTTCTTCTCCCAAATCAGTCGGACGATATCTTCGTTGATACCTTTCGGTACTCTGTCGTACTCGACGGTAGTTTCAAACCCGTACTTGTACTCTTGGGTCGCTAATTGTTCAATTGTGTTGGTTTCTGTGCTCATAACATCCTATTGAATCATCTTCCTTAAAAAATCTTAGCCTGCTGTTTGAGTCGGAGTCGCCGGTTTGGGCACAGCAGGAGCCGCTGGCTTCACGGCTGGTTTTGCCGGAGCCGCGGGCTTTACCGTCGGTTTCTTGAATTCCGGATAATGCAACACCCACGTCAGCTTATCCACTTTCTTCAAGATGTTCGCTTCTTCGAGTTCATCGATTACTTTTTTGGTGAGGTCTTCCGCTTCAAGATATTTGAACTTGATCTTGTTCAATTCAAGAAATGCCATCACCCCGTAATGCAAATCACGGAAGAACACATTCGAGAGATGATAGAGATGATACTTCACCTTCAGGAATTTCAGAAAGTCTGTTTGCTTATCGGT
>DATCJD010000311.1:0-2930 GCA_036507435.1 Bacteroidota bacterium | reverse complement strand
ATATTTTCCGTTGATGTCAGCCGCGGAGCCGAGTGGCGTATCTTTCAGCCGCACGTTGACGTTGGGAATTGTTTCCTTCGTCTCCGCGTCGCGAACTGTTCCGGCAATGCTTCCGGTATTTTGAGCGTTCGCAATGAGCGTGAAGCATACTGTGATAAACATATAGACTGATAACCGGCGTAGAGAAGATTTCACTGGAGAACCTCCCTTGTATGTCTTTGTAGGGACACAATATGTTGTGCCCCTACGCGATGATTATAGTAAATAAAAACCCCGACCGCAACTCGGTCGGGGTTGAACATGCAGGTTCAATTTCTCATGCATGGATAGATATGATATGCGTTAAAAATTCCTGTCTTTGTATTCTCTGTGGAATCCGCCTGTCGTACCGTCTCCGTGGAAAATAAATTTTACGATTCCAACGTTGGGTACCAGCCAAAGCTCCGCCGTTGATGCTTCTGTCGCAAGCACGCCGTTGAGATATATTTTGCGCTTCGCAACAACGTAATAGGTCTGACTGAATGCTTGACCTGTTGGAGAGGTATAATCTTGGCGTTGAATTTCACCCTCAACTTCCAAACGTATGGTTCCGGTCACGCCTGCTTGGATCTGTCCGGTCCAGGAGCTATCAAAGGCGGTCCATTTTGACCCTACGCCTGAAGATTGTTTGACAAGAAGCACCCAGCGCAGTGTATCGGTCCGTTGGATACCGAATGTCCGGTAGAGGTTCCCGATGTTTGTCAAGAAACCAAAGTCTCCGGACCCGGTTGCAGGGCTTCGTTGGACATAAAAGCTTTGCGTTGACCACACACCCGGAGAGACAAGTTGTGAGTCGGAAATGACGTGCGCCGTGCCAAATGGCGTGGGCGCGTTGGTAGCCGCTATAGTCATGCGAGCCTCATAGAATGCCCCGGTGGCTTCTACATTGACATCCTGCGGAGTTCTCAGAAAGCCGCTAAAAGTCAGTTTGCGTCCGACGACGAGTGGAAACAAATCTTCGAGTATCGGCTCGATCGTGATTTCTGCTGTCGTTGATTTACACCCAGAAGTGGTGAGTGTGAGCGCCGCTGTAAATGCCGCTAACGCAATAATGAAGAGCACTTTAACGTTCTTCATGGTGCCTCCCTGCAATGATAGAAAATCGTTGTTGTTCGTTCGCGTGATACACAATGTTAGGAAAAGGATAAGAGAGAGTCAAGAGGAAGCTAAAGAGCGCAACATGTTGCGCCCCTAAGGTTAAACGGTAAGTTTTGCGATACTTCCTATTACATCTACGGCGGATTTATTAAGCGCTTCCTGTTCCTCCGGAAGGAGCTTGATCTGGATGATTTCTTCCAGCCCGTTTTTACCCAATTTTACGGGTACGCCCACGAAGACATCGTTCAAGCCATACTCACCCTTCAACCAGACTGAACACGGAAGTATACGTTTTTTGTCTCTCACAATGGATTCGACCATTTCTACTGCCGAGGATGACGGGGCGTAGTACGCGCTTCCCGTTTTGAGGAAGTTGACGATTTCTATGCCGCCATCGCGCGTCCGTTTTACTAAACGGTCGATAGTTGCTTTGTCCATCAAATCCGGAAGCGGAATGCCTGCTACGGTCGAGTAGCGCGGGAGGGGAACCATCGAATCGCCGTGACCGCCGAGAACGAACGCCGAGACGTCCTGCACGGAGACGTTCATTTCCATCGCGATGAATGTACGGAAGCGCGCGGAATCCAGCACCCCAGCCATCCCGAGCACACGATGACGCTCGAAGCCGCTCACTTTCATGGCAACATACGTCATCACATCGAGAGGGTTGGAGACTACAATGATAATTGCTTGCGGGGATTTGGCGACTGCTTGCTCGGTACAGGATTTCACAATGTTCGCATTCGTCGCCTGCAGGTCGTCGCGGCTCATACCCGGCTTGCGGGCGATGCCTGCAGTTATCACGATGACGTCGGAGTTGGCGGTGGTATCGTAGGAATTCGTTCCGATGACTTTCGAGTCGAAGCCTTCGATAGGAGCCGACTCGTACATGTCCAGCCCCTTCCCTTGCGGCATGCCTTCTATGACATCAATGAGGACGACTTCATTGGCGAGTTCTTTTTCAGCAATACGCTGCGCGGCTGTCGCGCCGACATTTCCTGCACCAATCACCGTGATTTTCATTGGGGACTCCGGAAGATGAGAGAGCTTGCGTAGTAGTTCTGAAGAAGACAAAGAAAAAATCCGCCCCCAATGTGAAGGCGGACTTGTAGAAAAAAATTAGGATGCCAGTAAGACGCTGACACGTTGCCGTGTCTTGCCGTGGCGTTCAAACCTGACGACGCCGTCAATCAGCGCAAACAGTGTATCGTCTTTTCCGCGAGCAACATTGTCGCCGGGATGAAACTTCGTGCCGCGTTGACGGACGAGGATGCTACCGGCGGAAACCACCTGACCGCCGAAGCGTTTCACGCCGAGGCGTTGGGCATTGCTATCACGCCCGTTTCTAGTGCTTCCACCAGCTTTTTTATGTGCCATACAATTTCTCCGCTTTTGTTCTTCGACAGTTGAACTGTCGAAGGAGATGTATTGCGTCATCCCTCTTGTTCTTCGACAGTTGAACTGTCGAAGGAAATACTGTTCGAGAGTTGAACTCTCGAACAACAAAAAAATGTTACGATAGCGCTGTAATTTCAACCTGTGTGAATTGCTGTCGGTGCCCTTTGCGGACTCTGTATCCCTTGCGCTTTTTCTTCTTGAAGACGATAACCTTATCGTCCTTCTTGTGCTGAAGGACTTTGACTTCAACCGATGCGCCCTTTACATAAGGCTGGCCAATCGTCGTGCTCTTATCGTCTCCGACTAAGAGCACTTTATCGAATTTTACCTTACTGCCGATTTCCGCCGGGAGCTTCGGGACGTAAATTTTCTCTTTCGAGGATACCTTATACTGC
>DATCJD010000310.1:0-3138 GCA_036507435.1 Bacteroidota bacterium | reverse complement strand
TGTTGCAACGCTTTCTCGAACATGGAAAACGCCTGCTCAAAATTCCCTTCAATCACCAAACACTCGCCCGCCATGCGGTATGCGTCGGCAAGGACGTCGCTCTTCGGATAGCCGTTCACGACTTGCTCAAAGAATCCTTTCGCCGCAGGGTATTGTTTCTCATCAAACGAAATAATGCCGGCGTCATACAATGCGTTATCAGAAAATTCACCCATTGGCGCGCGGGCAACCACATCTTGAAAAATCTGAACTGCTCCCTTTCGGTCGCCGGCAAATTTTGTCGCTACGCCCTTGCGATAAAGCCCCGCATGCGCAAGCGCGTCATTGCCGGAAGAAAGCCGTCCGAATGTTTCCGCCGCCGGTGTAAATTTCTGTTGTTTCATGAAACTCCAGCCGAGCGCGTAGATGACCTCCCGCTCTAATTTGTTACCCGTATGAGCGTTGAGAAAACCCTCGTACAGCTGTTGCGCTCCGGCATATTGTTCAAGATGGTAGTACGCTTCGGCAATCAGATAATCCGCTTCAGCTTTTTCTTGCGCTTCGATGATAGCTGGTTTTGCCGACATCAAATAATCGATCGCGCGTTGATAGTCTTTCACGTAATAATAGCATTCTCCCACCCGGACTTTTGAGGCGGAGACCAGTCCGCTTTGCGGAAATTCGACAACAAGTTTTTCGTACCATTCGACGGCTTTAGGATAATCTTTCTTTTGCTGATTGCTCCATGCAACGGAATACAACGCGTAGTCACGCAGTCGGTTGTTGGGGTAGTGTTCGTAGGCAATCGTATAGTATTTCAGCGCGGCGTCATAATCCTGCACACGGACCGATGCTTCGCCGATCCAGTACGCGGCTTCGCCGGCAAGTTCACGGTCGCCAAAATTATCAAGCACTGTTTTGAATGCGCCGAGAGCGTCGGGAATGTTTTTGAGCTTCAGGTGAGCTTCGCCAAGTCGGAAGTACGCATCGTCGGTGAGTTGTGTGGCAGGATATTCTTTCACATAACGCCCTGCCAAGCGCACAACGTCCTGATAGCCACCGAGCTGGTAGCGGCATTCGATGCCTAAAAATTCCGCCTCACCGCGTCGAATGCTGTTTGGATATTTTGTGACGAACGCATTGAGTTGCTCCAACGCATTCTGAAACAGGTTGTCTTTATACAACCCGTACGCAAACGTAAAGTCCTGTTCTTCGACGACTGTTGATGAGGCACCGGGAACCGATGATTGGCAGTACAGCGCGGGCTGGAAAACTACAGAAAGGATAATACTAGACGCAACAAGAGATAGCTTAAGGATTCGACTTCCCCCAGTCATACAGTACAACAACAAAATATGTAGCAAGTAACGCACGAAGCTTAAAGTAGAAGATAACGCGAACCAACTAACTACTTAATTTAAGGGAATCCGTACTCGAAGTCAAGGATTTCCGCTCTATAGCCAGTGGGTCTCCAACGTTACAGCTGATGTCAATTTGCCCATTATTAGTTAGACACCGCAAGCGGGCGAATAGTTCCTTGGAAATCTGGAGATGTGTAGTGCGGAGCGTACAAATAAACGCGGAATCACCAAGATATCTCACGGTGATATTCTTGCAGACTCTTTACTTGAAGGGCTTCCGCTTTCTGGCGCTCGATGCCTTTCACGGCGGTCGCCGCGGCGGAGAGGGTGGTGATGAATGCGATCTTCTGTTCGATTGCCGCCCAGCCGATAGAGTACTCGTCGTAGCGCGATTCTTCCCCGAGCGGTGTATTGATCACAAGCTGTACTTCGCCGTTCTTGATGAGGTCGACGATATTCGGGCGACCCTCATTCACTTTGTAAACCGGCATTGCAGTGATACCATTTTCAGTCAGGAACTTGCATGTCCCTTCCGTCGCAATGAACGAGAACCCGAGACTCTTGAACTCGCGCACAATATTCAGCGTGATGTTGTTCTTGTCGCTGTTGTTGACGCTGATGAACACCGCTCCGGAATTCGGCAGTGTATTCCCCGCGGCAATTTGGGATTTCGCAACCGCCCCGCCGAACGTGGGGGAAATGCCCATTACTTCGCCCGTCGAGCGCATCTCCGGTCCGAGGAACATCGGCACGCGTGGGAATTTCGCAAACGGGAAGACGGCTTCCTTCACGGAAATATGCTTGAGGCTCTTAAAATCGAAATCCTTGACGCCAAGTTCTTTCAGGGTTCGCCCAACCATGATTTTCGCCGCAACTTTCGCGAGCGGGATACCGATCGCTTTGCTGACAAACGGCACCGTACGCGATGCGCGGGGGTTTGCCTCGATGACATACACCACACCATCTTTCATCGCATACTGCACGTTAATAAGCCCCACGACCTTTAATGCTTTGGCAAGTTTGATGGTATACGATTTTATCTGCTCCAAACTGTCCTTTGAAATCATATACGGCGGAATGACGCACGCGCTATCGCCTGAGTGAATGCCAGCCTCTTCGATGTGCTCCATGATCCCGCCGATAAATACATCCTTCCCATCGCTTACGGCATCGACGTCGAACTCGAACGCATCTTCGAGAAAACGGTCGATGAGGACGGGGTGTTCCGGCGACACGTCGACGGCTTTCTTCATGTACTCCCGCACGGCATTGCTATTGTAGCAAATTTCCATTGCGCGCCCGCCGAGGACATACGACGGTCGGACAAGCACAGGATATCCAATCTGTTCTGCTACCAGCACCGCATTGGTAATGGAATACGCCGTGCCGTACTTCGGATGAGCGATTTTTAATTTCCTGAGCATCGCGCCGAATCGCTGGCGGTCTTCCGCAATGTCGATACCGTCCGGCGAGGTGCCGAGAATCTTCACGCCGTACGCTTCCAAGCCCTTGGAGAGTTTGAGCGGCGTCTGGCCCCCGAAGCTCACAATAACACCATCCGGCTGTTCGTGGTCGTAGATGTTCAACACGTCCTCAAGCGTGAGAGGCTCAAAATACAGCTTATCTGTCGTATCGTAATCCGTCGAGACTGTTTCAGGATTACAGTTAATCATAATGGTTTCGACGCCTTCTTCTTTCAAAGCATAGACGCCGTGGACACAACAGTAATCGAATTCAATCCCCTGCCCGATTCTGTTCAGTCCCCCGCCCAATATGATAACCTTTTTCTTGTCGGTTC
>DATCJD010000309.1:0-5727 GCA_036507435.1 Bacteroidota bacterium | reverse complement strand
ATAGACGAGGGCGTCGCCGTCCTCGCGACAAATACCTGGGCGGCATTCAAAGGCAGAGAAGCTCTCTCCGTCAAATGGGATGAAGGAAAACACGCTGACCAATCGCAGGGAAACATCTGGAAGACATTTGAAGACGCGGCGAAAAGCTCCGGCTCCTCAGAACATTCTGCGGGCGACGCCGCCATCGCGCTCGGAGGCGCCGCGCAAAAAGTCGAAGCCGCGTACTACATTCCTTTTGTCGCCCATGCGACGATGGAACCGATGAACTGCACGGCGCATGTTCGCGGCAACACATGTGAAATCTGGGCGCCGACGCAAGTGCCCCAGTCCGCGCAAAACGAAGCCGCACGCGTGCTCGGAATTCCGGCAGACAACGTAAAAGTCAACGTGACACTCTTAGGCGGTGGATTCGGCAGGCGGCTGTATAATGATTTTGTCGCTCAGGCGGTGAAAATTTCCAAAGCCGCAAATGCTCCCGTCCAACTTATCTGGAAGCGCGAGGACGATATGCAACACGACCTCTACCGTCCCGCGGCATTTAGCGTTATGGCAGGTGGACTCGACGCCCAAGGCTCACCCGTTGCCTGGACACACCGCACCGTTGGCGCAAGTTCGAAGGGGCTGGTAACCGGAGGAATCATACCGCCGTATTCCATTCCGAATATTTCCATTGATTCCCATATTCTCGATACCGGCGTGCCTATTGGGGCGTGGCGTTCGGTCGGACCTTCGGTCACTGCGTTCTTCATTGAGAGCTTCGTTGATGAATTGGCGATAGCGGCGAAAAAAGACCCGTACGAGTATCGCCGCAGTTTATTGGGAAATAAACCGCGGCTCAAGGGCGCACTCGAACTCGCGGCTGAAAAAGCCGGCTGGGGCAAGCCGCTCCCGGCAGGGCGCGCGCGCGGAATCGCGTGCTGTGAGTCGTTCGGAAGCAACATTGCTGAAGTGGCGGAGGTTTCAGTCGGTAACGATGGAGTGTTGAGAGTTCATCGAGTTGTGGTTGGAATTGATTGCGGTCCCGTGGTGAACCCGAAAACCATCGAAGCACAGATTGAGGGGGCGATTGCATACGGCTTGAGCGCGGCAACCAAGGACGAAATCACGATTGAGCGCGGCCGTGTGAAACAGGCGAATTTCGATGATTACCGGATCGTGCGCATAGACGATATGCCAAAAGTCGAAGTCCACATCGTGCCCAGCAACGAGAGCATGGGCGGTATCGGCGAGCCGGGCTTGCCGCCGATTGCGCCCGCTGTGTGTAACGCCGTGTTCGCGCTCACAGGCAAGCGCGTGCGTAGATTGCCGATACAACCGGAGGATTTGAGGAAGGGGTAAGAAGTTTATTTATTCAGGCTACAATAACACAAAAGCCAGATTTGTCATCTGGCTTTTTGTTTTAAAACTCTTGTCGCTTCTTTATTTCGCAATCTGCTCAAGAATCCAACCGCTCCCCCTGACAACCCCTAAAGCGACGCCGATATCGCCATGTCCTGCGCCTTCGATAATTTCCAACCGCGCGTTATTCAATCGCTTCGACAACGCGTAAGCCGTTGCCGGGGGTGTGAGCATATCCAAACGTCCATTGATGATTGAAACGGGGATGTAGGCAATTCGGTTTATCTCGGCAAACAATTGGTCTTCTTTGAGAAAACATTCGTTCATCATGTAATAATTTTCCAGCGTCGCTAATGATTTCGTCTTCGGCTCTTGAGCATCTTTAAGAGACGCCTCGTACGTTGCTCCGACACTCTCCATCCAAGATTCATAAGCTCCGAACGTAACGATTGCCCGTTCGGCAATCTGTCTATCTTCGCCAGTAATGAGTTCAAATAATTGTTTGGCATAGTTATCGTTGTCCGGCTCCGGCAAGATCTGCTTCAGTTTTTCAAGGTTCTCAGGATAGAATTGCATAGGCCCGTCGTGGTAGAGGTGGCGAATCTCATCGCGTCGTCCGGTAAACACTCCGGCAAGAATCAAGCCTGAGACTTTTTCTGGATACCTTTCTGCATACGCAAGCGCAAGAGTCGTACCCCAGGAAATGCCAAAGACTACTGCTTTATCTTTCACATTCAAATGATCGCGCAACTTATTAATATCGTCTACTAAAAGTTGTGTTGTATTCTCGCGCCATTCGGCAAAGGGTGTACTTTTGCCCGCACCACGCTGGTCAAACTGAATTATACGATAGCGCTGCGGGTCAAAGAGACGACGCATTGAGGGAGAAGACCGACCGCCGGGGCCGCCATGAAGAAGAATAACAGGAATTCCTGCATCATTTCCGCTTATCATCCAGGCTATAGTATGTAGCTCAGATACCGGCAATTGCCCGGACTGGAATGGTTCTAATGCAGGGTAAAGAGATGTCTTCGCTGACTGGGCTTGAACAGAATTGCCATTGAACAGTACTAGCATAACCCAGAAAAAAATTTTTCGCATTATCGCTATCTCCTTATCTCTTTTTTTTCTCAAATGACTGAAAGAACTATTTCTTCATTGTCCCAACCAATAGCTCAGCTTGATGAGAAAAATATTGTCCGCCGGCTCACCGAACAGTTCATTTGTATCGCGGCTGAAGTTGAACTCCCGCACAAGACCCGAGTTGCTCCGCAAATGCTGCCAGACGACGTACACGGTCGAGCCGGGGAGATACTCCCACCGCAGAACCATATTCGCCTGTATCGACCGGAAATTAAAATCATCCTGCCCGAAGTTATTGCCGAACTGGAACTGCGCCGCAGGTCCCGCACCGTCGGGGTCTGCCGTGTACTGTCTTGTCGCAGAATTGTAGGTGAGCGTCCCTTTTTCGCGCCCATAGACGGCGAAGTCGTACGTTTTTGGCTGGAGAAACTCTTTATACTCTGAAAAATCACGCGCTTGAATGAACGGTCGCAGGGACAATTGCAGTGAAAGCTCCGGTGTAAACGCCCAATCGACCCGTGTGTTGATGGAAAAATTCGTGAGAGCGACATTGGCGAACACGTACCGCCTTCCATAAGTCGCCGTCGCGAGCGCATCGTTGACGCTGGTAATATACTGGTCGGTATCACGTTCGAACCCAAGTTGAGGCGACACGGTAATTTGTAATGCGGGAGTCGGACGGAAGTTAAAGTTCATCGAAACATATTTGTCATACTCGCCTGAGTCGTCTTCCCGGAACGAGACCGAGAGGCTGGCGTAAATTTTTTCCCGGTTGTCACTCTGCATCCAAAACCCCGTCCCGTACTGCCGCACGACTTTCATGAGCGGACCTCCGCGCGTCAATTTATCACTGTAAAAATCCGGGTCATAGTACGCCCACGTTTCGAATTTCCAGAAATTCACGAGCGTAGAATAGAACCCCGTATTGTACGCCTCAAATATCTGGTCGCCGCCGAACGTCCAGGCGTGGTTTGTATAGCCGTATATACCGTAGTTGCGGAAGTATTCGCCCGGCGTTCTGTCGTTATACTCATAATAGGTCGAGAATGCGCGGCGGTCTGATTGGCTCGCAAACCCCATATCGTTCATTTCCAATTCAGGCGACACCTCTTGGTAAGTCAAAGAACCGACCCAATTTCCACCTCCGACTTTCATAAGCCCCACCTCGGCATTGTATCCGGTGAGGGACGTCCTGTTCAGGTCAACACCAAGATAATCTGCGTCGGGCCGTTGAAAATAATGCGTATTCGATCGTTGCGTCCGCTCAAGAGCGGCTTTATCTCCATTCACGCGCGTGCCTGCGAGGACACCGTTGACCAACCAGTTTTGGTCGCTCCAGCGATGTTCGAAATCAATGCCCGCACTCAGAGCCGACTTGTGAAGAATAGGGTTAAACGCCGGGTCGTTCAGGTCGCGGTTCACGGATGTCACCATCCCGCCAATAAACGTCCGTCCTTCAAAATCCTTTTTCACCCTGCCGACGAGGTAATTCGTGAAGGGTTCCACAAATGCGCTTTGTTCGATACCGGAGCCGTCAATGTAGCGAGCGGATTCTCGTTGTGTGATTGCATCGAGCAACCCGACCGACCAGCCGCCCGATGTTTTGCCGCTTAATTTCGCGGCGCCGAGGATCGTCGTTTGGCCCGGCATATCCACATACGCCGCGCCGATTCCCCTCTGCGGCGCCCTGCCGATGCGACGCGAATAGAAATAATTTCCGCCGCCATAACTGTTATAGTTGCGAGACCTGCCGAAGCTGAAAATTTCCGAACCTTCAAGGAAAAAAGGCCTGCGTTCCGAGAAGAACGTCTCGAACGCAGAGAGGTTAATAATTGCAGGGTCTGCTTCGACCTGTCCGAAATCCGGGTTGATCGTGCCGGTCAGCGTAAAATCAGAACTGAGACCATACTTAAAATCCGCTCCCGCGTTTCCGAAAAAATCATTGGCGTTGTAGAACGGGTCTCCCGGCGAACGGTTGGGGATGCGTGTCAAACGCGACGCAACGTACGGCAAGACCTCAAATCGTGCAGGAGAAGTTAACCCCCTGATACCTGTCAATGTGCCGAACCTGCTCACGAATGAGCTATTATCCCCGGGCACGGGGCTCCAGTGAGAATCTTCTCCGTTGCGCGCAATGCTTCGTTGAAAATTAATCCCCCACGTTATTTGTTCGGACGCATCGCTGAACCTCAATTGAGACAGCGGGATGCGAAACTCAGCCGTCCAGCCCTCGGCGTCTCGTCTGGCGGACGCCTCCCAAACGGCGTCCCATGTCGGGTCTTCACTGGTATCATTGTAGAGCAGAATGTCCCTTTTCACTCCCGCGGGATTCATGCCGAATGAAAACGCCGTTCGTCTGTCGAAATAGCTGTCGATGACGACGGAGAACCAATCGCTCAACACGGAACCGTCGCGGCGGAACAACTCGCCAACGACCGAATCCGGCGATGCGTCGTACATCAGCGCGGCGACATAGACCGCATCATCATCGTAAAGAATCCACGCTTCGGTTTGTTGCGTTGCCGGAGCGCCTTGGTTCGGGCGTTTCTGGATAAATCCGTCCGCTCTCTGTGCTGTTCTCCACACCGGCTCATTGATGATGCCGTCAACCGTAATGATTGAAGTTCCGTTCAACCGGTCTGCCTGGATTACTTTTAGTGTTGGAGAATCGGCAACAGCACCGCTGGATGCTTGAGCAAAAAGTAGAGAGGGAAAGAAAAGGATAACAAGTATAGGAAACAATCGACTCATAGCAACTCCTTCCGTTTCATGAGAGCAGAGAGATTTGAGTAATGTTGTGGGGGGATATATTTAAGACCGACACAATGAAAAAAGGTTGCAGTTTTTTAATTTTTTTTGAGATATTTTGTTTTTCAGACACTTGCTTATGGATACTAAAATAGACAAAGTCATCTTGATCACTGGGGCGACCGACGGCATCGGCAAGGAGGCGGCGGTCCAGCTTGCCGCATGGGGAGCAACAGTCCTCGTGCATGGCAGAAATTTTGAACGTGCGGGGTCTGTTGCCGAGGAAATACGAAAAACGACGGGGAGTACGAAAATTGAGCCGGTGGCCGGGGACTTTGCATCACTTCGTCAGGTGCGAGCGATGGCTGACGATGTGCTGAAGCGGTACGGCAGGCTCGATGTGCTTATTAATAACGCCGGCGTGTACATGAAACGACGCGAGCTTACCGAGGACGGCTTCGAGACAACGTTTCAGGTAAACCATCTCTCACATTTCTTGCTGACACACTTATTGCTTGACCTACTCAAGAACAGCGCGCCCTCGCGCATCATCAACGT